>JABSRF010000288.1 GCA_013215275.1 Oligoflexales bacterium
ATCACAGGTTATCTAAAGTCGCCCTGCGAAGCGATGAAAATTTTTCTTCTGCACTTAATCTAGCAATCCGCCTTTTTTTACCCCTGTTTGCACTGCAATCCCGTAACCTTTGGTTTCGCAATAAACTGTTTCTGCTCCTAATTGCTCTGCAATCTCACGTGTATCGTCCTCACTCCCGTTGTCTACGAGAATGACTCGGTAATATTGAAGAACCTGAGGAAGAAAGTATGGGAGGTTTGGAGCTTCATTTTTTGCCGGAATGATAATACAGACATCATTTTTGTCTTTGCTAAGTAAGTTGGGCATTTGAGCACCTTTCTTCATCTAATTTGTAGCTTGCTCCGTGTGGGCGTTGGTGTATGCTGATCAACTCCGTGCCGATATGGTATTTTGTTCATTCAATGAAAAGATTATAGTATATGAAAATTCAGGAACTTGCAGCTTACCTAGGAGCAACCCTCCATATTCCTGAGGGTCAAGAAGAGTTAGTCAATGCGGACATTGTTGACTTAGCCCCCATTGATACTGCTGGAAACGGGCATGTGACCTTTCTCACAAATCCGCGTTTGACCAAACAGGTCGAGGGCAGCAAAGCAAGTGCCATCATACTAGGCCAAGCGCTCAAGGATGCTCCCATGGCACAGATAATATGCAAGAACCCTAGGCTTGCCATGAGCCTCGCTAGTCAGCTTTTTTACAAAGCTGAGCATAGTTACGAAGGTCGCAGTAAAATGGCCTTTCTCCATCCTAGCGCTGAAATCCATGAATCAGTGGTGATTTACCCATTTGCTTATGTGGGTGAAAGAGCGAGCATCGGGAAAGGCTGTTATGTTTATCCCAATGCTTACATCGGCGAAGACTGTCATATCGGGGAGGGTTGCGTTATTTATCCCGGGGCCGTGTTAATGCAGGGTACCCAAGTGGGACGCAATGTCATTGTCCATGCCGGTGCCGTGCTTGGGGGTGATGGCTTTGGTTTTACTCCTTCAGCAGATGGAAATGTAAAAATTCCACAAAAAGGCACCGTACTCATAGAAGATGATTGTGAAATTGGCCCTTTAGCAACCATAGACCGAGCTACTTTTGCTCAAACCGTGGTCAAAAGGGGAACCAAGCTGGATTCTCAGGTACATATTGGTCACAATGTGGAAGTGGGGGAACACTCCATGCTATGTGGCCAAGCAGGAGTCGCAGGAAGCACAAAAATTGGTAAAAGATTCGTAGCTGCAGGGCAAGCTGCTATTGGTCCAGGTCTTGAAATTGGGGACCACGTGGTTCTCGGCCCTAGAGCAGGTATGACCCAATCTCAGAAGAACCCAGGGGAATACATGGGAATGCCTGTCGTGCCAGCTCAAGATTGGAGAAAGCAGGCAATTGCGATCAAAAAGCTTCCTGACCTGATTAAAAAGGTGAACCAGCTTGAAAAACGCCTTGCTGAGCTAAGTTAGTGAGCATCCGGAAATGATATTTCCGGCTAATGCGAACTATCCTGAGCTCAGTGACTTCAGTCGCTTAGCGAATGGATCTCCTTCATCAAAGGACAGAAAACACTTTTCCCGGATGAGAACTAAGTTAGCAAGTAAGCTTCAGCTCCTCTATATCTCAGCCGATCGGTGTGACATTAATTTTACATTTCTCAAAAGCTGTTAAATTCCTATGCTGCCCTAGCAACGAGTTCAGTCTTAACAATGGGGCGAAGGGTTAGATTCGACACTGGCATTTGGGTGAGGTGTTGACTAGTTTAACAAAATAGCAAACAAATATATTGATAGGCCTGAACTTAAGGACTGGGACTTTACCCCCTTGGAAAGCATGGGTATTTTTTATGAGCATTTGCAGCGAAGTAATTGGCATTGGCAGCTACTTGCCCTCCAAAGTGGTGAGCAACCAAGAGCTAGAAAAAGTCTTAGACACTTCTGATGAGTGGATCAGAAAACGGTGTGGCATTCAGACGCGACACTGGGCTGATACAAAGGAAACCACGTCGGATCTAGCTTTGAGAGCCTCCCACAAGGCAATCGAGCAAGCTCAGATTGATCCAAGTGATATTGATATGATCATTGTGGCCACGGTGACTCCCGATCATGAGTTTCCGGGCACTGCCTGTTTTCTCCAAGCTAAGTTAGAGCTTCCTGGAATTCCAGCAATTGATGTGAGGCAGCAATGTAGCGGATTTATTTATGCCCTTTCACAGGCTGATTTGTATCTTAAATCAGGAGCCTACAAGAATGTGTTGCTTGTTTGCGCGGAGCTACATTCCAAATGTTTAGATTTGACCCCACGTGGGCGAGGTTTGTCCATCCTTTTTGGTGATGGTGCAGCGGCAATGGTGTTGAGGGCAAAAGACTACGAGGGTAAGGAGGCTTCCCAGGTTTATTCCACTGCAATCCACAGCGATGGCTCATTTGCAAAAATGCTTTGGTGCCCTGCGCCTGGGAACGGAATGCCATGCCCTACCCGCATTGATGCTGGAATGTTGGAAGAGGGTCTGCAGTTTCCACAGATGAATGGACGAGCGATCTTTACCCATGCTGTCAGGCACATGTCGAAGTCTCTCACCGATTGTTTGGAAGCGAATCAAGTGTCTCTCGATGAGGTGGATCTTCTCTTTTTTCATCAAGCAAACCTAAGAATCTGTGAGGCCATAGAGAAGCAATTAGAAGTAAGGCCTGGGCGGGTGTATAACACGATCCAAGAGTATGGTAACACTACCGCTGCAACCATACCGCTTGGAATTGAGCATGCTGTCCGTAATGGCGTCCTTAAAAAGGGTATGCTTATAGCAACCGTTGCATTTGGTAGCGGCTTTACCTGGGGGTCTAGCTTAATCAGGTGGTAATATTTGGGTTAAAGTTCGATGCGGTTCAATTCTGAAATGTAAGCATCGGTCAGAGAAAAATCAATCAATAAGCTCATTTCGATTGCATCGCGGGTAAGTACATGGGTGATATCTTTAGCCATGATACCTCTGTTTGTTTCGTCGTGCTCTTTTTCGAAAACACAGTGAATAAGCTCATGAAACACAACCATTTTCAAGACAGTTTCAGATTGGTCAGGGAAGTCTTTTTGGATATTGTGTAAGTAGATGTCGACATTACGGACATAAGAGGTCTTAACATTGACACTAGCAATTTTATCTTTATTTTCATCGATAGTACACTTGCCGTAAAGGTGGTCAGAGGAGGTGTTCGCGAATTGGATGTTGTCGATTTCTTTAAATTTGTGAGCTGACACTCCGACTCGGTTTTTTCTCAATATGGAAAAAAATTCGTCAACATAGCCAGTTAGCTGAGGATCGATGTTAGGGTCCCCAAGAGTATCTTCCACCCCACAGGAAACCACAATCATAAAAAATAAAAAAGATATGATCGATCTATGCCGTTTCATGTCTTTTTGTATACTCCTCTCTAATGCTCTGCATACATCAAAGTTCCACATCTTCGATACATGTATAAAAAGTATCGGTAAATTGACATGTGTTTTTGAGCGTAATTTTTTTATATATATATTTGCTTGATATATTAGGAGCGTATAAATTCCTATAAAACACTATTACCAGACCAAGCTGCTTGATGATAACTCTGCCCTTGATGTATGGATGTGACAACCATATAATTACGACTTCTTTATTGCCCCGATATTGTGGAATAAATTGTGGAACCGGAAGGAAGTATAGACAATGCGGCAAGTATTTGGAATGTCAGAAGACGGGAACTCTATTATATTGAATCGTTTTATTGGTGAGTTGGAGTTCAGCTATCCAGGTGAGCCGAAGGCTCAGGCCACAGGCCTTTTCTTGGATGTAGAGACAACAGGAGTCGCTACCCAAAAAGATAAGATCATTGACTTAGGGTATATACTATTTTCTTACGAAAAAGTAACTGGAAGGATCACTGGCATTGTCAAAGAGTTTAGTCAATTGCAGGACCCAGGTGAGCCTCTTTCCACAATCGTTAAACAGATAACAGGTTACTCTGATGCTGACTTAAAAGGGAAAGAAATCAATTGGGATGAAGTAGCAGCAGATTTTGACAAAGCAAACGTGATCATTGCTCATAATGCTCGCTTCGATCGTGGCTTTTTAGATCGATACCTCCCCATTTCAAGCAAAAAGGTTTGGACATGCTCGATGGCGCAAATAGACTGGAAGGAAAAAGGTCATGGCTCACGCTCCGTTGAGTTTTTGGCAAAAGATCATGGATTTTTCTTTGATGGGCACACGGCACTTATGGATGTTAAGGCTTGCGTCAAGCTTTTGGGAACAGAAGATCCAGAGAGTGGGTACCCATATTTGCTTGAGCTGCTAGGAAATGCCAGAATTCAAAAAAAATGGGTATACGCAAACGGTGCAGGCTATGATCTCAAGGACGAGCTAAAACAAAGAGGCTATATGTGGGAAAGGCAAAAGAAGGTATGGAAAAAGTGTGTTCCTGCTGAAAGCATGGAAGAAGAAGAGTTTTTAGCTCAGCATCCATTAGGAGGTGAAGCAAGCTCGGAGCCAATCTTATTACATGATTTATTTAAATCTGAGAGCCAGAGCCTAGTTTAACTCTACTATGGAGCGTTTTTCATTCATCTTCTTCCCAGTGCTAATCTCCTATTTTGCGTGCAATTTTTGCTTTGGATCGTTAATTTGGGAAATGTTACAGCCTTTAAACTCCCTAGACCCTAATCAAGCGATCTTTTAAATGGTAAAATTGAGGTTTTTTGGCAAATGGGTTTTGATAGCCTTTTGAGC
>JABSRF010000289.1 GCA_013215275.1 Oligoflexales bacterium
GAGCTGCTCAAAAGGCTATCAAAACCCATTTGCCAAAAAACCTCAATTTTACCATTTAAAAGATCGCTTGATTAGGGCCTAGAGTCGTTGGATCATGAATGCGATCCTGAGGAGGTAAATCTATGATGTAAAGGTTTTCAGGTTCTTTAGCGTAACCCATGGCTAAGAGGGCTCCACAGCTTTGAACTGCATCCCCACCTCCTAAATCCAAAATTCTCTTCCCATGAGGAATCATATGCCTGACCAAATGAACCCGTGCTTGATGATGCGCTTCAATGATAGAGCGTCCATACCACTTCTGTTCTAGCTTCCAAGGGAGTGGAAAGAAGTTTAAAAAAAGCATGCTTGGTTTACGCAAGCTTGCCGGTAAATGAACGTAGGTCTCATGTTTGGATAGTCTCGCCTCTGAGCCAAAGTAAATCAAAGAAACCTTCTTCAGGTAAGCATCATATCCGGCAGGAGCTGGCATGAGTCCCCACCAAAATAGCCTAAGCAATTTGGCAGAATGCTCAATGAGAGCGGTGCTGTATTTTTGGATTTTGTTCAACAACAGCAAATCGACGTCCTATTAATGGGGTAAAATAAAGTTATATCAATAACTTACCATCAATTCAATATGAAAAGGTATTAATTAAATCCTAAGGCTACCGAATAAATAGAATAGGAGTAATCAAACAAGGAATCATTCGTGAACGATCGTAAGCGCTTGTTTTTAGAAAATTTAAAAAAGCCTGTTTTTATATATGCAACCTTTGCACTTAATATTTTTCTAGGTGCATTCTTAGTCTTTCTTGTCCAGCCACTTATCGCTCGCTACATCTTGCCTTGGTTTGGGGGCAGCCGCTCCGTTTGGAGTGCAAGCATGTTGTTTTTTCAAATTGGCTTGCTTGGAGGCTATGCATACGCTTTCGGCTTGTCAAAATTCTTAAAAATCGATCGACAAATCTGGGCTCATGCTGGCTTATTGTTGCTGTCTGCCTTGTGGCTTCCGATCACTCCCGATGCTAGCATGAAGCCTGAGTTATCAAACTCACCTGCAGGTGATGTGGTCATACTCTTATTCTTTACTGTTGGAATCCCTTACGCTATTTTATCTGCCACAGGCCCTCTTTATCAGCATTGGCTAGCAATATGGCGTCCTAACAAGTCTCCATATGTCTTTTACTCTCTATCAAATCTAGGGTCTCTACTAGGTTTATTAATCTATCCATTTGTGATGGAGCCAAACTTTTATTTGCAAACCCAAACGGTCCTTTGGTCGGCATTCTATGCCATTTTTATCTTGATCAGTTTCTTCATGATGCTTGCATTGTTTAGCCTCAAACTAAAAGAAGAGGATCAGAAGGTTTCTAACCAGCAAGAAGAAACCAGCTCCGGTGGTTTATGGCAAGCAATCGTCAAAAACAAAGTCTATGATCTGCTTTTGTGGGTCGCTTTATCAGCGTGTGGTACCGCTCTACTTTTATCCACCACCGACTTTATGTGCCAGGACCTGGCTGTCATTCCCTTTTTTTGGATCATTCCCCTTTGTCTCTATTTAGCGACATTCATTATCACCTTTGCAGGGGAGCGCTTTTATATGCGCTGGGTATGGTTTCCACTGCTATTGCTCATCATGCAACCTTTATTTGAAATTCTCAAGAATCACTATAATTACGAAAAAGGCGATCTATTTACCAATATATTTATATATATCTTTGGGATGTTTTCCGCAGTGATGGTCTGTCATGGAGAATTGTTTCGCTTGAGACCAAAAGCGCAGGGTCTTACGCTTTTTTACCTGATGGTCTCTCTAGGAGGGGCAATTGGAGGATTTTTCATCACTTTTATTGCGCCACAGGTTTTTTCAGATTATTGGGAATTCCCCTTAAGTTTTATCGCTTGCTTGGTCCTAGCAGCATTTAGCTTTCTTCGATCAGGAGGTTTTAGCACCTCGGAGCATTCTCATGGATCTTGGAAAGAAAAGCTTCCTCCTATAGCCTTCATCAGCATCTTATTTCTAGGCCAAAGCAGCTTCTTTGGTCACAAGTTCTTAGAGTTTAGAAGCACCTTTACGGAAAATGTGCTTGCAAAAACACGGAATTTTTATGGGGTAGCCAGAGTGGTAGAGGAAGGCAGACGCTCTAAAAAACATCGATACGAGCTTATACATGGACATATTGACCATGGTACCCAACTCCGGGAGAAGAAGAAAAGGAAAATAGCCACCACTTATTACTCACAGATTAGTGGGGTTGGATTATCAATTCTAAGGCACCCTAAACGTTTGGCTAAGGAGCCTATGAAGGTTGGCATTATTGGATTAGGAGCAGGCACCTTGGGAGCATACGTAAGGGATCTTGATGAGTATATTTTTTATGAAATTGATCCCAATATCGAAAAACTTGCGAGAG
Organism: Oligoflexales bacterium; assembly: GCA_013215275.1. GTDB lineage: Bacteria > Bdellovibrionota_B > Oligoflexia > Oligoflexales > Bog-1112 > JABSRF01. The sequence continues at coordinate 2,394 of JABSRF010000289.1, forward strand.
AGCATTTCACTTTTTTAAATCACGAAACAAGTCCCCCTAAAGTGGTCCTCGGAGATGGCAGGACATCACTTGAAAGAGCTCTTACAAAAGAGGGCAAATTAAATTTCGATGTCATCGTTATCGATGCATTTTCTGGAGATGCAATCCCCATCCACTTGCTGACCCTCGAAGCATTCAATCTTTATCAAGCTCATTTAGCGGAAGGTGGGGTGATTGCAGTTCATATTTCCAATAGGCATTTCAACCTCGAGCCCCTACTTTATTATACTGGAGAAAAACTAGGTATGAATTCACTTCTCATTGATAGCCGCTCCCTTAAAAAACTTGCCATCAGAGGAGCTACATGGGCGCTCTTAACCAACAACCAAAAAATCCTCGCCGATAAAGTCATAGAAAAATCTCTTGACTCCTGGAAAAAATGGAAGGACTATGACCCAATCGTATGGACTGATGATTATAGTAGCCTTGTTTCACTTCTCGATGATTGATTATTTGACATTATTAAGCAAAAGCTGATTTGGCTGGAGAATAGATGTCCCCTGGATCAAGGCGCTTATAAAAATTCCTATTGCATAATGTTTAAGATGATGTCCTTTTTTGCTGGCTCTAATTCATCACCAAACTTTATATAAGAGGGTAAAAGTCCCATATCGTTTCCTTCCGTAGTACCAAGTAAAATAGCATCTTGCCAGGTAATCTGAAGTTTTAGCTTCTCCCACTCGCTTGGGAAATTAATATCTGTATCAGTCTTGTAGTAGTAAAATGTATTTCCAGTATTTCCAAAAAGGTCGTTTCCATTTATTAGTACCATTGAACCAGAGCTAACGATCTCCCCGTTTGCCTCATTGATGATCGAATAAAAGAGCGGATTATCCGGATTTTTACGTAGATTAAACTGATAGTTTAAATCAAACCTTATTTCATTGGCAGTGATATCATTGCCCAAACAATCCGTCGAATATAACTCGTATTCCAGCAACAGTGAGTTCTCAATATCAAGCGTCACCGACAATTGTTCAGAGAGCGCTTTAATCCGCGACACTTCTTCTGCGATGCAGTCTTTTTCAAGTAGGAGCAAATTTTCTTGAATTGGATCAAAGGATTCTATTTTAAGGAAAGTAGGCAGTTCCTCATACTTATTCTGTCCAATTGGTTCGAGAAACGCAACGGAAGACACATCGAAAGACACAATCAGTTTTTCCGCAACGCTAAAATCTAGTGGCTTATCAGTTTTAAAGTGAGAGAGACCACTTTCCAGTGTTCCGAAAATATCAGCATCATTAATCATTTCGAGGGTACCATTCAAAACCATTTCGTCAGAACCAGCTTTGAAGACGTCGTAAGAAATTGATTCGAATGAACCAGTGGTATAAAGAAAGTCGAAAGAAACATGAGCTGCTTTGATGGGAGCCCCATAACAATCAAGGGCATAGATTTCGTACCTGATTTCTTTTGGTGTCAACTCACGGCTTAGGCTTTCCGTTAGCAAGGAAGAGCCTGCTATTGCTGCGCCAGGGCAGTCAGGGCTTCCTTCTGAGTCATTATCAACGGTAGCATCACCATCACTAGGTGAGCCATCAGAACCATTGGTATCTGAATCAGCAGGTGTATCTGGAACCCCAGGGCTTTCACCGGTAGAGTCTCCTCCTGAAGGATTAGCCTCAGAGCCAGGATTATCAATAGACTCTTCTCCTGGCTCTCCCGAAACTGCAGGTTTGTCTGATTTATTATTATTTTGTCCAAAAAAGGATGTGCTAGCATCACAAGAAATAAATAATAAGACATGAGCGATTATGAAAAACTTTGAAACCATGATAATACCCGCCTACTTTGAACCATTGCAATAATCTCGTAAGTTTCGATGACTCAACATTATCGGATTTTCTTAAAAAAAACCTAAGACAAGTAGAAATTGACTTATAAAAACAAAAAGATAGGACTCAAAAAACCATGTGATTTAATTATTACAAAACGCTAGTTTTCTAAGGCTGATTTTGTGCAGGAGTGATATGAAAGCTGTGATTGATTAGGATTATAGTAGGCTCGCAGCACAGCGAAACCCTTTAGTGTTACTCGAAAAATTCTCGGTATGCTCCATAAATGCGGTAAACACACCTGCATTTCTCGAATCTAATCGACTGCCACCACGAGCTAAGGCCCCGCCGACTCCATTAGGAGCAGGAAAGTATCTGCCAATCGATTCTGCAGAGCTCCACCACATATCACCAGTCATAGCAATTTGTGGAATCAAAACAGTTATCCTGGATTTCTAATCACAATGCCACAATACATCCTGTGAAGCCCGTCACTAATGCTTTTTGAGAAGATTTATAAAGT
>JABSRF010000029.1 GCA_013215275.1 Oligoflexales bacterium
TGATATTAAGACTTTTTCTATTTCCAAAGGGCACTTCTCCCATAATTTAACAGGGAAAAGCTAACATATTTCGAGTTGGAAAGGGAAGCAGTTAAGGAGAGTTCCATTTTTAATTATGGTTTTATTATCTCGATCACCTATGAGGAAGTTTCATTGATGAAGATGGTCATGAAATTTTTCTTTCGGACTTACAAGACAAGCCAATTGTACTTATGTTCGCGGGGGTTACTTGCTCCACCTGCATCGCTGAAACAAAGGAAATCATCGCAAGCTTCAAAAAAGGGCCTGCAAAGTCCGACGTGGTGAATTTTGTCACAATCCTTGTAGACAACAACCGCATAAACCTATGGAAACGAGCATTTGTGGACACAAAGCCAGAGTGGCTACATGGCCATGAATTGAGCGGAGACCTTTACTTTACCTACTTTCCAAAGCAACCTGGAGACGCAGAGTTTCCGCTCACACCAGCAATGGTTCTATATCACCCCTTTAAGAATGAGCTATTTCTGCACAAAGGTACTGAGCCACTTGGCGAAGTCAGCTTAGTTGATTACATCCGCACCCATGTCGGTTTATGGGAATCATAAGAGGGAGATAAAAAGTGAAGCTTATTTGTTTAATAATCGCCTTATTCTTGACGAGCCCTTCGCTTGCTTTCACAAGCAAATTCGATCAGCTCGAAAACATTTCACAATCTGGAAAAGGCTTTGTAAGTGAAGCTAAAACTCAGCTTGTGGTATTTTGGGCAACTTGGTGTAACGAATGCAAAAAAAAACTAGTCACAACGTTGCCAGAGTGGCACGAACAATCAGACTTGAATATAGTTAGCATTAATATCGATGCCAACCCGGAGCGAGCTGCCTCTTTTCTTCAAAAAGCGGGGATAAAAATTCCTGTATTCAAGGAGAAAGACAGTTTTCTTCAAAAGCGTTTAAATGTTATCGGCGTACCTCACTGGGCTGTTTTCAAAAAGGAAGAAAAGTCTAAAGCATCTTGGAAATTGATTAAACATGATGGTGGCTTTGACGAGGAGAGAATACTAAAAATTATAAATGGTGAAGTCAAACGCCACTCATAAAAAAATCCACTCCTTTTGGACTCAAGTATTTGAGCAAAAGGAGTGGGGAGAGAGTTAATCTAGTTGTTCCACAGGCTCAGAGCCTACAATGGAAATTTTCTTTGGTTTAGCGTCTTCCAACTTTGGAAGCTCAATTGAAAGCACACCCAGTTCAAACTTTGCTTCGATGCGATCTGCATCAACCTTATTAATCACGAAAGATCGTTTAAACCCTTCTCGACTTCGCTCCAACAAGTGTTTGCGAGACTGTTTTTCTTCTTTTGTTTCTTCTCGACTTCCACTGATTGTTAAGACTCCATCGGCATAGTCGATGTCAATATCTGACTTCTTAAAACCTGGTGCATCTAACGAAATTAAATAATGATCTTCATACTCAACAACATCTGTTGCGGCTCCAGAGTTCTTCAAAGCTCCTTGGATTGGTCTGTAAAAATCATCGAAAATCTGGTCAAACAAAGCCCTATTTGGTCGATTGAATACTCTAAGTGCAGTCATTTTTTACCTCCTATTTCCTAACTCAGCATTTCTAGCTAGGTCATTTCTATCTTCCTAGGATCAACATAAAACCGGTCGAAACCATGTCAAGAGGGGTGAAGAGATTCTTTTAGTTATGATCTGATTTCATTAGATTTTTTTGAAAAATAGACTGAGACTCTAAAAGGCTTTAGGCATATGAGCAGGCTAGTCAATGCACCTAGATAAAAGGGATCTATGGACTCACTCACAGAGGAGGGGATTAAAAACTTCCATATAAATAGAGCCATCATTGAGGTGTAACAGCTTATTTGAAATGTGCGTGCATCCAAAAAGTCCTTTTTCAAAAACCCAATGACCACAGGGATGAACAAACATGCTGACGACAAGCTTCCGAAGAATTTCCATACCTCCTTAATATTTCCATCCAATTGATTAGCTAATGCCAGCGTTAGAAACGCTATAAACAACACCGAGAAGCGTTGCCACCAAACGCTTTGCAACTTAAGCAAATCTTGGCTCAAAACTTGACTGGCTGTGAAGAGGTAAGAATCGGTGGTAGAAACAATCATAGCAACCATACCACTGCAAAACACTCCCCTTAGTCCCTCTGGCAGAACCTGCAGAGAGTAGAGTAAATACGCTGATTGTGACGCAGCTTCAGGAATGACTAATTTAGCATATAAACCGCTCAAACAGGTGCAGATATCGATCACAACCCAAAATACAATCGAGTATAGAATCCCTCTTTTCGCAAATTGTGGTGATGGACTAGCAAGGCAGCGTTGGTAAAAATTTGGGTCCACCAAAGTGGTGAGAGCAATAAAGCCCCAGACGAGAAGCTGCCAAACGCTTTCGCCACCGAGAGGGTCGAGGTGACTTGCTGGCAAGCTAGCAAATAGTTGAGCAGGAGAAGCAATGTCTTTAAATGAAAAAAACAGGACTGACAAAACAGCAAACATCATCGCCATAAACTGGTAAAAATCAGAGACCACGACTGCTTTAAATCCACCAGCAGCAGTATAGAGACCGATGATCATAGTAGAAAGAAGCATCCAGAAAAAGACGCTAAAACCAAATACAGCATACAAAAAACTTCCCAAACTGATAACGTAGACGGTTGGCAAAACATTTAATAGATTGAGAATGGCACAGGTTCTTGCTGCCCCTTTACCAAAGATCAACTCAACCAAATGAGCCAAACTTCTAGCCTGTGGGTATTTGAAGACTTGGTCGACAATATAAAACGCAAAAACTAGGTAGGATAGGTGCCAAAACAGTCCTTGGGAAAGAAAATGGTAGACCCCCTGTTCAAAGGATATTCTGGTCACCCCAAAAATGCCCCCGTACCAGGTTGAGACCAGGCTAGCAACAAAAAAAGGCATTGTAATTTTGCGACCGACCATGAGGCAGTCGACTTTTGAACGACCAGCATTTTTGGATCGGTTTTTTTTGAGCCTTCCAAGGAAAATTGGAAGAACACAGATTGTAAATAGGCTAATTGCAAAGGTGAGGCTGTCTCGTTGTGTCAATAAAAGTTTAGCTTCAACATGCGGCAAGAACTCTTTCATAGCATCTCCCTACGCTGGCATAATCCAGATCAGGTAAAGCGGGTATATTCTCAGCCGCACCTGCGGCACCCCGGGCTGAGCGTAGAAAGTACAAAAAAAAGTCAGGTTTGTTAATCAAAATTCACTTTTGACCACGAATGACCGGTCCAGTCGAGAAAACGAATCAGGTCATTGCTAGCAATTTCCAATGAGGCTTTATTACAATTGGGATGAAAACTTAGCTTTTCGTGGGAGAGTATTTGGTCTTGGATAAGGACCTTAACATGCTTATCCTGGTCGTAAATCAAACCAAACGGGGAGACACTCCCTGGGCGCACTCTCAAGTATTTCTCGAGCCTTTTCTCAGAAGCGAACATAAGCTTACGCTCGCCCAAATACTCAGACAAAAAGCCTAGATTAGCTTGACAGCTAGCACTCAAAACGACCAGGTAATGTTGATTACCTCGATAATTCCGCAAAAAAAGATTCTTACAACGCCCAGTGTCCATATAGGAAAGGTGTATTGCAGCTTCTTCGCAGGTAAAGACTGGTGGATGCTCGTGCTTAATATAGTCGATACCTATACCATTTAGCACCTGTAAAAGATCTAAACCTTCCATCTAAACTCCTTCTAATGATTGAGTCCGAATGAGGGCAATTTTATAATACGCTCTTAACGGCATCAGCGACTCTTTGGGGGCTAACTTGGTCAAAACACTTAGGCTCATTATCACAGCTTTTTTTCCAGCAAGGAGAGCATGAAACCTCTGCTTGCAGTTTAACACCCCGATCATAAAGATCGATTTCTTGAATGCAGCTGACACCAAACCAAGCCACAACCTTTTTCCCCAGCCCTATTGCCATATGCATTCCTAAAGAGCAGCCAGAAAAAACCACATCACTTGTGTTCATCCATAAAATCCCAGAGCGGAGCCCTCCCCGACATGGGCTATTGAACACGTAAGGATCATCAGCGAATGCCGCTTTCATTTCAAGCTGGCGCTCATGATCCTCAGGACCACCTAGAAGGGCGATACTGTAAGTTGGGAAGCTCTTTCTCCATTGACGAATCGTCTCTACGGCTCTTGGAACGGTAAATTTCTTGTAAGGAAACAGCACCGAGCAACCAGTATTATACCCAATAATTCCCTCACTCTTGCTCTTCCCTCCAAGCTCAAAGGGTAGGTTCAATATCATCTCACGCCTACGCTCAGACTCTCGTATCTCGCTAGGACTCAGGCTCAATATATAAGGATCACGCTCCCACCTTAGGCCCATGGTTTCCGTAATTTGTTGAGTCTCTGGTTTTTCATTCTGAAAAAACTTAAGCTCATCATTAAGCCCAACTTCATACTGGTAGTGAGCAAAGCTGTTGAGGGGCCTGATCACCCCATTCGGATTTAAGCCAAAGCCCCATTTCTTTTTAGCCTGCATCCTCTCAACCAATGCACCTGCTTCCATAGATTTATCGACCCCAAAAAGATGATCGAACTCGAGAAAGTCGAGTACGGCAGCCGAAGCTGGCCCAAGGCAAATAACCCGATCAATAAGGGGATTTTCAGCAAGCAGAGGTGCACTTTGCTTTAAAGTAACCCAGGTTATATGAGCTTGGGGGTACTTACGCAATATTGGCTGCAGCAGGCAAGTGCTCCGCAAAACAGCGCCCATGGCTTCGAGGCTTACGATAGCGATTCTAGTTTCAACAGGTTTATAATGGGGACAAGCCTCGCATGAGCGTTTAAATTTGCAGGGCTTGTATCCAGAAAACCAGCGGCATTGTTCGTTGTAAACCATATAACTCCTTAAGCATGCGAAACAAAAGGTAATTTTCGCAAGGGAAGCTCCATGAAAGCAAGCATTCGTATTATCCAGCCTTCGAGCACAGGAGGGGAAGACCTCTTACCAGAGAGAATAGCAAGGCTAGAGTCCGAAGGTTTTACCATCTTGTACGACCAAGCCTCAAGCCCATCTCCATGGCCTTTCACTGCAGGGAGCATAAACGAGCGAACAGAAAGGTTTCTTAGTGCGTTGCTCGAGCCTGAAAGCCAAATCATCCTCTGCACTCGCGGTGGATATGGGGCCAGTGACCTCTTACCATACCTTCCTTGGGCAAAGCTCAGGTCGATCAAGCATAAATGGATCGTCGGCTTCTCTGATATTAGCGCTATTCACTCGGCGTTTTGGAGCATGCTTAACTGGCCCGGAATTCATGGGCCCATGCCAGGTTCGTCATTATGGGACTTAAATGCCACTGAAGACGTGGATTTCCTGATTCGTATGTTATCCCAAAGCGAAAAATCTGGCAGCATTCCAGTGTCGCCATTGTCGAGCAGCAACACCCCTCCACCTCATGGACTCCTATATGGCGGTTGCATGTCCGTTCTCTGCAACTTGATTGGGACCCCATTTTTCCCGAAGTCACTCAGAAAATATTATGTTTTTCTCGAGGACACCGGTGAAAACCCTGGTCGATTGGTGCGCTACTGGAACCAGCTTCAGCAAAGTGGGGTCATGGAGGGAGCCTTGGGGGTCATATGGGGACACCTAAAAGACTTGGACAGCAACCTAGATGAAGAAGAGGTTAAACGTGAACTCGCCTCTCGCAGCTCCGTGCCTGCCTGGAGTTCTCAGCATTTCGGGCATTTATCACCCAATTGGAGTATGGTTGTTGGTGCAAAAGCGAGGATTGACCCTCAGATAGGCAAACTGAGCTGGAGCACCTCACCATAGTTTTTCACGACCAGAGTATCTTCTAACAAGGAATCATAGGTTCCGCTTGTCAATGGAGGCTTCGACTATGTCTGATTCAACTCGCGAAAAAGTCTACTTTATGGGGATTGCCGGTACCGGAATGGCATCGGTAGCAGGAATGCTACAGCAAACCGGGGTTGAGGTGATCGGCAGCGACCGCGAAATTTATCCTCCCATGTCCACCATGCTCGCGGACTTGAAAATTCCCGTTCTAACTCCTTATCAAGCAGAGAACTTGGAACAAACAAAACCAGATTTAGTCGTGGTAGCTAATAGTTTGTCCAGAGGTAATGTTGAGGTTGAGCATATGCTTAACCAAAATATCCCCTACACAAGCTTTGCAGCATTGCTGGGCGAGAGGTTTCTTGAAAAGAGTGACAGTATTGTCATCACTGGGACTCATGGCAAAACGACCACCTGCTCTCTTCTATCATTTTTTCTCCAAGAGTTGGGGCAAGATCCTAGCTTTCTGATTGGGGGAATTCCAAGAAACTTCAAGAGGAGTTACCAGCTTGGCCAGGGAGCTTTGTTTGTTGTGGAAGGCGATGAGTACGACACTGCTTTCTTCGACAAAGAGTCTAAATTTCTCCACTATAGGCCGAAGGTCGTTCTCTTCAACAATTTAGAATTTGACCATGCAGATATCTTTCCGAGCTTAGAGGCTATCGAGGATGCCTTTGCCAAACTTCTAAAGCTCGTACCAGATCCAGCAAACATCATTGCAAATGTGGACGACACTGGTGTGCGTAAGCTCCTCAAACAGTTAGAGCTGTTCGACAAGGTGACGAGAGTCAGCACCAAAGGGCTTAGCCCGAACGAAGGCATCGCGCTTGAGGGGGACCTTAAGTTTGACAGCGCAAGTGGCTTGTGGAAAATCCCTTTGCTGACTGACCTTTGGGGAAAGCTGGACCTGAGCAGTAGTTTGGGTGGATCGCATAATGCAGCAAATATTGCGATGGTTGTTGGCTGTATTAGCCATCTTCAGAAGAGCGGTTACCTCAACAAAGAGTGTCGGGTAGAGGATATTGCAGATATACTTCTGAGGTTCAAAAGCGTTCGCAGGAGGCTAGACCACCTATGCACCCGGAAGGGTATTCAAGTCTACGAAGATTTTGCTCACCATCCCACTGCAGTGAAAAATGTCATCGAGAGCTTTAGAATTTCGCACCCCCGCAATCGAGTGATTGTAGCCTTCGAGCCGAGAAATGCGACCTCAAGGCGCAATATTTTCACTGCGGACTATTCTGCAGCCTTGAGGAAAGCTGATGTTTCCCTCATAGGAGCCTGTGCCAAGGATGAGCGAATCCCTTTGCAAGAACGGATGGATACCAAAAAAATTGCCTCCATGATTGGAAGTCAGGCCCATGCATTTGATTCCAACGGCGAGGTTTATGACTGGCTAACCCAAAATAGCCAAGAAGGTGACTCGATCATCTTTATGTCATGCGGAAGTTTTTCAGGAATTGCGAAACAGTTTTGCAGCTCACTGACAACAGGCAATCAAGGGTAAATATATCCAAAATAAGGGCCCTGCCCAGCCTAAGTGGTTGCAAAACGAATCTGCTTGTCTTAACTTCATTAATTAATGGCGAACCAACTTTTATGGCCGATATATTTGTCATCTGAGCGGGTTTGTGAAATAATTTTCTCTATAATTTGTACGTCATGACATCGGTCGCACTTGAGGAGAAGCACACCATGTTGGGGATAGATAGGAACACTTTACTTGTTTTATTTCTTGCTATTTCAGGTCTTACCTTTTACGGCTGTGAAGACGAGCAAACAGTAGAAGAACCAGTTCAGCCGACTGAAGATTCTCAAGAAATTCCAGCTGACCCTGGAATGGATGATATGACGGACACTTCTTCGTTTACCCCAGAGACAGTTTATTTCGCATTCGATAGCGACGTCATCTCTATGGAAGGCCAAAATAAATTAAGCGCTTTGGCTGACAGCCTAAGAAGCAGCGGTGCCTCCTTACAAGTAGCTGGCCACTGTGACGAAAGAGGCTCCACTCAGTACAACTTGGCACTAGGTGAGCGACGTGCACAAGCAGTTAAAAATTACCTTGTGCAGCTTGGCATCGAAGATGGCCGAATCACCACCATTAGCTACGGCGAGGAAATGCCAGCAGTGGAGGGGCACGATGAAAGTGCATGGTCACAAAACAGAAGAGCAGAATTCACAACCCAATAGATCTGATTCTCAAGACATCTTAAAAGTTTTTGAATAATCCGGCTTTTCCGTTTAAAGGTCGGATTTTTTTGTGCAGTTTGCGATCTATATCTCGCTCCCCTAGCCAAGCTTCGCTAACTTGATGATTCGTGCGTTGCAATCGTAGCTAGATCAAGATAGTTTTTAGATCAGCAGGCCTAAAACGCAGATGTTTCCTGTCAGAACTAGAAAGAATTGTATTCGGAGGTTTATTCCGTGGGTATTTTAGAAGGGATATTAATAGTCATCGGCCTTTTGTTTGGCGTGACACTTTATGGGATTTTCTTTGCAAATAAGAAAAAGCTCGAGAGTGTTTATGAAAGCGCACAATCAGAGTCGAAAAAAATCCTCGATGAGGCGCGCAAAGATGCCGATCGCATCGTGAAGTCCGCCCTTCAAGAGGCTAAAGAAGAATCACGTAGGCGACGCAAAAATTTTGAAGAAGAAGCTAAGCGGCGCAAAACTGAAATGAACAAGCTAGAGAAAAAGATCAAGCAGCGGGAGCAAACTCTTGAGAAAAAATTTTCTAGCCTTGAAGCCAAGGAAGCAAAAACTCTTGAGCTTGAGCAAAAACTTTTAAACGAAGAGAAGCGCAAGCTAAGGGTGATTGCCGAGTACGAGCTCAATATCGAAAAGAATAAAAAGACTCTTGAGAAGATTGCTAACCTTTCCGTCGAAGAAGCCAAAAAAGAGCTGATGAGTTCTTTAGACGAAGAAGCTCGTAAGTCTGCGAAGGAATCGATCAGGCAGATCGAGTCCGAGACTCGGAAAATCGCCTCTCAGAAGGCCACCGAGGTGATTAGTCTTGCTGTGCAGCGCCTTTCAGGAGAGTACGTGAACGACTCAACGATCACTGTGGTGAACTTACCTGGTGAGGAGATGAAAGGCAGGATTATTGGTCGCGAAGGCCGAAATATCCGCACCATAGAACAAGCCACCGGCGTTGACCTCATCATCGATGACACTCCGGAAGCAGTTATCATTTCGTGCTTTAACCCGGTCCGGCGAGAGGTTGCAAAAATAACTCTAGAGCGGCTCATTGCCGATGGTAGGATTCACCCTGCCAGGATCGAAGAGACAGTTAAGCGAGTGGAATCAGAGTTTGATGGCATCATTACTGAGTACGGAGAGCAAGCTGCTTTTGATACTGGCATCACTGATTTACATCCTGAAATCATATCCCACCTTGGGAAACTCAGGTTTCGTTCTACTGGAGTCCAATCGGTGCTCCAGCACTCAGTGGAAACTGCACAGATCTGCGGGATGATGGCGGCAGAACTTGGTGTCAATGTTAAGAGGGCCAAGCGAGCAGGGCTTCTCCACGATATTGGTAAGGCTGTAGACCAAGAGTTTGAAGGCCACCATGCTGATTTAGGTGCTGAAATTACTGAAAAATACGGCGAACATAAAGAGGTGTCTAATGCTATTAGGCTCCACCATGCAGAAGACCTACTCAACGCTTCTGCCCTAGCAGTTATCCTGGGTGCTGCCAACACTCTTTCAACAAACCGACCTGGTGCCAGAAAAGAGGTGATGGAGAGCTACATCAAACGCCTAGAAGACATGGAGAACATTGTTAAGAACTTTCAAGGGATTGACAGTGCTTATGTTCTCCAAGCCGGGCGCGAAGTGCGAGCCCTGGTAAAACCTGAGGGAGTGACTGATGATGAGGTTCGCGACTTATCTGATGAATTGGCCTCGAAAATAAGGCAAGAGCTAACCTTTCCTGGCCAAGTTCGTATTTCCGTCTTGCGAGAAAGCAAGTACATCGAGTATGCAACCTAGTCACCATGCCCCCTTACCTGCCCAAGCCTGGGCCTAGGAATCAATATGACAAATAAAGACGAGCCAATAAAAATAATCGTGATTGGGGATGTGGTTGGGCGTGCTGGCCGCAAATGCCTTAAAGAGCTCCTCCCAAAATTGAGAAGCCAGTTCGCAGCAGACCTCGTTATTGTAAATGGCGAGAATACTGCTGGTGGATTTGGCATTACCAAGAAAATATTCCTGCAATTAACCAAAGAATTTGGGATCTCGGCCATTACTACCGGCAATCACTGGCATGATAAAAAAGAAATTTACAGTTTCAAAGATCAGTATGAGAACCTGTTAATACCTGCAAATATGTACAACGTGGACAAGGAAAGCAAAGGGTACTGCCTACTTCCTATTAGAGATAAAAAAATAGCGCTTATTAACCTCACTGGCCGGGTGTTCATGAAGGGTGAAAATCGTTGCCCTTTTGAAACATTTGATAAGATTTACGACTTGCTAAAGGATCAAACAAAGACCTTCATCGTAGACTTCCATGGAGAGGCTACAAGCGAAAAGCAAGCTTTCGCCCAGTATGTGAGAGGACGTTGCTCCTTGCTGTATGGAACTCACACTCACTGCCCGACCGCTGACGAAAGGATTTTTGACCATTCCATGGGCTTTGTCACTGATGTAGGCATGACCGGGTCCTACGACTCTGTCATTGGGGTAAAAACCTCGGCTTCATTGGGATTCTTTTTAGGAAAAGGCAAAGCTAAGTTTGAGCCTTCAAACTTAGAGCCCTGGTTATGTGCACTGCTCTGTTCTATCGACTTATCTTCTGGAAAGTGCCTAGATTTAAAACGAGAACGAATGAAGTTTGCAGACCACGCAACGGATGATTTAGCAACACCAAAGACCTATGCTATGCCAAGCTCTTAGGCCCACTCTCGTTAACAGATAGCCTTGGATTATCTGAGCTTTGTTTTCACACCAAATCTTTTGTGTTATATGCTTTTGAGCATGGTTTACTGGAAAAGGATTGATCTCATGGGATTTCAAGCATCGCTGAAAAAGTTATTGATACTATCTGCTGTTACTAGCTCCTTACCTTGCCACTCCTTTGCCCTCAGCCTAGATGGTGAAGGACACTATTCGCTTCGAGGAGAGACAAGGACAAACCCTGGAGCCTCTGGAAAACGTGGCATACATCAAGCTATCGATCAAAGTTTCCGCCTTCTTGGGGAAGCAAGGGTCAATGACAAGTCAAGCTTTTTCCTAGAATTCCGACTTTTTGACGACCCCCAGAATGCCTACTTAGGAGATAAGGCTAAGCTTAGGGATGGTTGTACCACTGGAGATGAGCCAGGTTGTGATGGGCAGCATCAAAGTGTTATGGAGCCCCGTTACCAGTCATATACACCAAAGATTACAAAAGCTTATGGCCGATATGCATTCGATTTTTGCATTCTTGAAGCAGGACGTCGGGGGCGCCAATGGGGTATGGGCATTTTCTTAGATTCCGGTGATGACCCCTTTGCTATAGATGCCAGCATTTATGACGGAGTATCCTGTGACATAAACCTGCAGAAATCTCAGACCCTTGGTATCTCGTTCGGTTATGACAAAATTAGCGAGACGGGAACTTATGTTCGCAAGTCTGCTCAAACTGATAAAGACTTTACATTCGGTCCTTCGAATAAAAGCGACGATGTTAACCAATTGTTTTTGACCATCATGTACGATGACCGTAAGTCGAATGCTGGCTCATCGTTAACCAAACAGATTGGCTTTTACGGAGCAAGGCTAAGCTCTGCACCGGTCAATGATGGTGGTGACAACACCGAGCTTACTTTTGTAGACCTTTATACCGGATTTTTCTTTTCCAACTTAGCCTTTAGAAATGAGATCTTATTAACCTTAGGTAAAACAGCAGATCCAAACCTTACCGGACTCGGGGGCAAGTATGATGAGAATGGCGAGCCAGTCACCAACAAAATGAACACGATTGGTTTTGCAGGTGAGCTTGCCTGGACCTTGGCTAGCTCAGGCAGCTATATTGGTCCAGAGATTTACAGGCAAGGTAATGCCACAAGGCACCAGCTCCTTATCAACTATGCTTATGCTCCTGGAGATGCTGACGGTTACTTCAGTGACAATAGAGCGCTTGAGGCCGACGATGCGCTAGCAGATGCGAAGTATCAGGCTATGAATGTTGGAAAACGTTCCAATAAGGCTGAAGCTCAGGCCTTTCATCGCAACTTTAAGCCAAACCTCCTCATGTTCAGTGGGCGCTCACAAATCAGTGATCTTGCGGTTGAGGGAATCTTTGATCCTACGCGTGTCATGAATGCTCAGGTCTACTCTTTAGGCTATCGTTACGAGGACTTAAGCGTCGGAAATTTTGAGGCAAAAGCAAGCATAGGTTTCCTAAACAACAGCCTTTCAGATGAAGATATAAAAGCTTATTTCAACGCAAACCCATCTGAAATCAGACCTTTCGGCTTTTATGGAAATGACCTTGGTTATGAGCTAGACCTCATGTACTGGACGAACTTTGGTAAGGATGTAGACGTAGGGCTTGCAGGAGCTGCACTTCTTCCAGGTAAGGCTTGGCAGGTTGAGGAGAGTTCAGACCCAGAAAACTCCTACCTTATCCAGAGCTATGTGAGCTTTAATTTCTAAAATCGCCTTCCCTAGTGCATGCTATAATTTAGTGGTCTTTCACTAAATAGAAGGTGTGCTATGGACATCCTCCCTCTTAAATCAAGCTTCTCGGAACACATCGACAATGCACTGATCGTAGACTTTCTGACGACTTCAGCAAGTGTATTCAACAAACATGGTTACCTTAGTTTAAAGGATAACGATAACCTCAGAGTTGCTCTGAGCAGCTTTCAAAGTAGTGAAGCAGACCGTGTCCTCCCACTGTTACAAACTCTCATAAAGCAAGATACTGAGTATCTTTATGTGCTTTTTGCGCGCTATGGATCAAACCGTTTAGGATCCAATGTGTTTCGTTATACCTTAAGGCCAGCACTACACCGTCTCATTCAAAGCTTGAGCGAGTGGGGCGATCAACTGATACCACTGGCCAAAAGATGTTTTAATCGTGGATTTGTCCTATATTCTGGCAACGACACTGAGATGCAGTGCCTATACTCATCGATCATTTTGCAGTTAGCGCAAACCATTGACGACAGCTGTCAAAAGCTATGGAAGTTAGATTCTCTTTGTAGCAGCTACTTTCCTCACTCAATGACTGCAAGCGAGGAATCGGAGTATACCCTTGACCAACAAATATGCGAGGCCCTCGGCTTCAGCCATCTGTGTTTCGATCCCTTCCCTCATCTGAGCAACAAAAAAATCGGATACTCAATAGCAGACTGTATGGAACTTATTCTTGACACCACCCTAGAAATTAGCTGGCAGATGACTCAAAAAGGCCCCCTAGATAGTGAGCCCTCTCTCAGTGTTTTATGCGAGTGGGCCTATTCAGAGTGCCAAAAAATAAGACAAGAGCCCCTCACACGTAGCTCACACTTATTGTCATGGGACATCAGACGGATTATTTTCTTAAATGCTTTGGGTAGTATACAAACAAGTGTTGGAAAGCTACAAAAGGCCTTTTATGATTTGGTTTCCGAGCACCAGAAAGAATCCTTTGCAGGAGGAACGGTTTTCAAACCAAGCAAAGATGTGGAAAGGCGAATCACTTCAGACCTCATTGCTGATGGATCGCCAGCAAAGAAAGCAGGCTCCGCTGCTGCAGAGCTGTTTTCCTATATGGAGAAAAACACCATCGAACCGTCAGAGTTGCTAGATGCAGAATTAGGTAAAATAAATCATATGCTTACACCTAAATCATTAAAGCTATTAAGAGATTTTTGCGCCTCACAAGACCACATCAAGGTTGCAATCGGAGAAAAAAAGAAGACCTTAGAGCGTGCTAACTGTCTATCTGAGCAATTTAAAAGCTATTTGAGCCAGTTAGAGAGGATAGGCATCTTGATGGTGTGTTTGCTGTTTTTGACCTCCTGTGGGATCAAAGGCGCCCCTAAAAGCGACACTCTAGACTACCGTCCTCAAATGCCTCACGAAGAACTAAACTTTAAAACCTAAGATGATCCAGGAAAACCCTTGCAATCCCCTCTTGAAAAAGTAAAAAATCCAGGAGACTCTAGACCAGATGTAAGCTCAGACAACCAAATCAGGCAAAGCTATGACAAGAATAGAACAAACAGCCAAAATAACGAATGATTCTCCCGATCCTTTTTCAGGAATTTTTACAGCAATCATAACTCCGTTTCAACAAGACGGCTCGATCGACTGGCAGACCTTTGAAGCAATCATAGAAAATCAGATTGCAGGAGGGGTGGATGGTGTTGTCGTTGCAGGAACCACAGGAGAATCTGCAACCTTATCGGTCCAAGAGAAACTATCCCTTATTCGCAAAGCAAAGGCTCTAGCGTCAGATAAGCTTCACGTTATGGCAGGAACAGGGGGCCAGAGCACCCAACAAACAGTCGAGCTTTCAAAACTGGCTGCAGACGCAGGAGCCGACTCTCTGCTCGTGGTCACACCACCTTACAACAAACCAAATATCCAAGGCCTTCTTGGTCATTTCCAAGCTGTCAATGACCAGGTCGAACTGCCTATTTGCCTTTATCATGTTCCAGGTAGAACAGCACAGAAGCTATCCCATAGTGAGCTCAGCAAAATCTGCGAGCTAGAGCGGGTATGCGTCGTGAAAGAAGCTAGCGGCGATTTAAACTTTTTCTCTAAAGCAGTTGGCAGTATGCCAAAACAGTCCTTCTTATCAGGGGATGACCCGACCTTTTTACCTAGCCTTGCGATAGGAGCGAAGGGATGCATCAGCGTCACCTCTAACCTATACCCTGCAGCTATGAAAGCTTTGGTGAACGCATTCCTGGCTACAGACACCGACACTGCAATGAAGATTCATCACACCTTAGCCCCACTCATGGAAGTCCTATTTATTGAAACAAACCCATGCCCTCTAAAATACTGCATGCATTATAAAGGCTTTGGTCGCAATACCCTGAGGCTCCCTTTAGCACCTGTCAGTACTGAGCATGAAAAAATATTGCGCGAGCAAGTTGACCTCACAGATCGTTTGCTTGCTTAGCTCGAATTGAAAGGGTAAAGGATGAGCACAACAAATAAAAAACTCTGGATATTTGGTATTTCCGGGAGAATGGGTCAAGAGATTCAGAGTATTTGCAAAGAGCAAAGTCCAGCTCGAATCCAGCTTCTAGGAGGCACAGCAGAAGATTCAAGCCTGGAAACAACCTTAAACGGTGTCTCCGATGCAGACCTCATTTTGGATTTTTCAGGAGCTAGCGGTAATACGGCTCTCTTGAACCTATTAGCAGAGAAAAAGCTTGAAAAAAAATCCATCTTAATTGGAAGCACCGGATTACCATCTGAAAACCTAGAAAGGTGGCAGGGAATTGCCTCTGACTTTTCCAACAGTATTCTGTTAGCCCCGAATACCAGCCTAGGCATTTACCTCAGCCTGCAGGCAGCTCTCAACATTGCAAGCATATGCACAAGTCACGGTTTTGACCTGGAAGTAGAAGAAACCCACCACAAACACAAGAAAGACTCTCCAAGCGGCACTGCAGTGTATTTAGCAGATCAGCTTGCAGAAGAAACTGCCCTTACCCCTGTTTATCAACGTGATGGGCTGCGCAAAGATACGGAAATAGGTGTCCATGCTAGCAGAGGGGGTGGCGTTTTTGGAGAGCATAAAATCCGCTTTTTGGGTGAGCATGAGGAGATTTCTATTTCTCACCGAGCTTACTCAAGAGCCTTATTTGCCAAAGGTGCCATCATCCTAGGCCAGTGGATCTTAAAGCAAAAGCCTGGTTTTTATCGGATTTCTGATATTGAAGCACGAGATCTGATTCCAGAATGAAGGACAAAGAAGCGATCTGGCTAGTCTAACCAGCCCCCTTCTTTGAGCAAGGGAAGGGCCTTGACTGCAGGAATCGCCTGCCCATTTTCATTTAAAAATTGGACACTTCCCCCTGTCATTTTTTCAATTCTATCCATCTTGGATAATTTTAACCAATCCTTCTTGTTCAGCATATTGTAGCCGCTACCAATTTTGACAGAAATATGGATGATCTTGTCCATACTAAATTGGTCCTCCACACATAGGGCTCCTAAAAACTATCGGCACTAGCAAGTGAAACTAAAATGTTAGGAGAACAGGGTATGAATCAGGAGCTATTTTCCTCGAACATAGGATATTGAACATACCAGAAATAATATACTTTTATGTAATACTTTCAGTATTTTAATATTCTTTTTAAAAGTCACACCAGCGATTCCGAACGTTCTTTTATACGAGCAGGGGAATTTTCCCCATAACAGCTTTGGATCATTAAAATGCAAAACTGTCATGTTCTTATAGTCGACGATATGATGCACTTGCGAGAGGCATTAGCATTCTTTTTCAAAAAAAAGGGATTCAGTGTTTTTGAGGCTGGAAATGGAGTGATCGCCATGGAAATTCTCAAATCCACAAAGATTGATCTCATTGTCTCGGATATACGTATGCCGGAATCGGATGGGCTTGCCCTTTTGAAACACATAAGAAGCAATGAATCTTTGCAGAGTATGCCATTTATATTTGTTAGCGCATTTGCTGATTTATCAAACGATAAGGCTTATCAGCAAGGGGCTAATGCAATTTTTCCCAAACCATTCGACCCAGAAGACATCTTAAACTGTGCCACTCAGTTATTAAAACCCAAGGCATTAAGATGGTCTGAGGAGCCCACTGTGGGCCACCCAGACGGCTATAAGAAGGTTGTTTTGAAAGCTCAGGAGTTGATATTCAATCAACCAGGGAAGCACCTCAATTTCGGTAGCTCAGGATTTTTTGTTGCCTGCAATGAACAACAGCCTGAGGTCGATGACTTAATTAGCTTTGATATCGAGTTCAGTGATGGGGACTTGAATGGGCTGAAATGCTTAGGCCAAGTTGTTTGGAACCGTCAATCTAAGGATGGCTCAAAGCCACCAGGGTATGGGGTGCAAATCATTGCAATCGACCAAAAAATGAAGGAGCATTTTATTGCTAAGCTTGAGCACTCCAAAGTACTGACGACCATCCCTGCTCACTAAAGGCCAAGCTTGTCTTCGACTTTACCTGCAGCAAGTTTATTTGGATTAAACCGCACCTGACTACCGGTACGCAGGTAGGAGGTTGTATCGGAGTAAACCGTGATCGTATCCATGTCCAACCAAAAGCCCTGGCTGGTCTTGGTGATAACAGTGTATGTGCCGGGCCTTACGTTATAGAACGCCGCTCTTGTGGTAGGCTTATCCGAAATAAGAGCCCGATCTTCTGGCTGCCGACCAAAGCTGTCAATTAACTCAATGACCACGAGGTCTGAATCGTGCTCTCTACCAAGCATTGCCCCATGCTCAATCAGGACACTACCAGATCCTGATTCCTGGAAACGCATATTGTATTTATTGAGGATTGCATTCATAAATCCATTGGGCAAAAGAGAGGTCACATGCTGGTCATCATGGCCCTGACAGTAGTAGGCATACTCAAACTCTGAACTTTCATTCATGTAGCAAGCTCGCCCATTATAGACACTCAACGGCTCTACTGCTGCAACATAACCATAGTCTAACTGCTGGAGCAATGACACATCGCTAACGGTCCTAAGGTTTACCATATCAACCATTTTTCGTTTATCTGAGTCATTTGGAGGAAGCAGGTCAATATCTTTTGCATGGGGTAATGAGGTCAAATGGGTTTTCAGCTCGCGCTGGTCGTACACAGGAAAGCTCAGATCAAGGTGTTTACCTGAAAAAGCACTCACTGGAATCGTTCCTATGTGCTCAGTGCCCTTTGAAAAATCAATCAGAAGAGGCCCCTCTTCGACAGCGAGAAAACAGAACCTGCCATCAGGTCCAGTCACCTTAGCTTCTCCCGGAAACCCGGTTTCACTGAAGTATATTGCCTCATGTCCAGCCCCTGAGTAACCATCAAACTTTGCAAAGGCATGAACACCTGCGATCGGTTTTCGATCCTGATCAACAGCAACACCGCACAAGCTCGCATGGTATGGGTTCGACTTCACCCCATGAATCTCGCGTAAGTGATGCAACAAAGATCTCTGCATGAGCTTTATACGAATCGGCTGAGTCCCTGCAGGCTCCGGACTATGAACTTCAACAATGCTAGGCGCATAGTAGTGACTCTTATCAGAGGTCTCTACTAAAAATCGTGAACCTCGCGGAACATTAATATAAGAGCCCATTCCTTTAGCATCGGTATCCTCGGCATACTGTGTCCCAAGGATCTTAAGCTGAACCCCGACTGCAGGCCTTAGCTCTTTCTTTTCCAAGATTGACTGCTCATCAATAAGTTGGATTCGAACCTTGTCATAGGCAACAGGGATGCGATCCACAATGTAGGGACTAGAGGTCTGGATCTGCTTAATTTTCCAGCCTCCATCCTCTTCCTCTAGGGGGGTAAATGGAACTACTCCCAAACTGCTTGGCCCCTGTTTCATACCTTCAGATATCCTGGCATTTAGGCTTAGCTGCTTCGCAGAATGAACCTCGACTGAATTAAAACCAACCACACTTGGTGGGGCTGATAGATTTGCTAAAAGCGAGCTTGGGGCCTCACCATGGATATCCACTGGGAGAAACAACATTTGATCTCCAAGGGAAAGAATAAATTCTGATCGCCCTTCTTTTTCAGCCTTGAGCTGCATTTTGAGGGGCTCCCAACTAAGTAGCTCAGGGTTGCGAACAACAAATTTTGCGTCACCAATTGGCTCTTTACTGTTAATGCTTAATAGAAATACATCGCCAACCTCACCTGAAATCTCTTTGGGGTCAATTTCAGCACGCCCATTGTTAAGACTAACCGTGATCTTTTTGTCCTTCAGCGGCTCTGGCTCAGGAGACAAAGCATCACTTAGCCCTTTAAAATTAGATAGATAAGAACTAAGAAATTCAGAGGTTTCATCGTCAGCTTGCTCAGTAGATACCACGATCTTTGGAGCATAAATAGCAAGTTGCTCTGCTGATGCTGCAGGCTGGTCTATCTCTACGACTTTGCTGCTGACAGATTTTTGCTCTCCTTGGACCCTTATCACTACTTTTTGGGGTGATGTGTCACGATGCTTGCTACCCTCTAATGGGTGCACATCGGCATCTTTTTTAAGCGGCTGACGAAAGCCCTCCACAAGCTCTTGCTTCTCTATGGTACTCGTGGTGCTCCCTAAACTTTTAAGCCATTCACCCAGAATCACAGGCTCTTGGCTCAGTAAGCTCGTAATCTTATAGTCTTCACCCTCTCTGATGCCTTGAATTCCACTCTTAGCTTTTCGAGTTGATGCCTCGAGGGTGGCACTAGATGGCTCAGTAGCCTTACTTTTTTCTGCATATTTATCCAAAATTTGAGACACAGGCATTGGGGGAAGGCCTATCACTTCTGAAAGCCCCACATCCTTGGCTTCACCCACCGTGTTTAGAATGGGTGATAGCACCAATAGCATGGCTAGGAAGCCCCAGTTCCAGCTTCTTGGAAAAAACCTAAACCCACTCCTAAACTTCAAACAAATCCCTTTCATAAGAAGGCAAATTCTTCAGCATTTAGGGTTTCCTATCATAGCTTCGAACCAATGCGCAATGTTTATAAGCCCATTGGATAGACACACCTTCCATCGATACATCGGCTAGAATGAAAATCAAATTAACGTGGGTGGCTGTTATGAAGCACTCAGTTTGAGAGTGCCTTGTTGCAATAAAATAAAGAATCGACGTTTTGCTATGGGAAATTAGGCAACAATTAAGGATCGATCACTGGGAGGTAAGATGGATGAGTTAACCTAGAGTGCCCGCGATAGCTCAATTGGAGGCTCAATGAGTTCATTCTTTTCAGAATAATCCTTAGGCAGGTAGTCTGCAACAATCGCCATTTGAGCGAGCAGCAATTGTTTGTTACGACCTTCAGGATGAATGCTAACAGAGCTTCGAAGCCTCTTGTAATGAGCAATGATCATGTTGTCTGCCATTTCTTCGTTTAAGGGACCAGAATTATGCAAAGCTGCTTCAGCATATTTCAACTCACTTAAAAGCATGCGTGTCACCCCCCTGCGCACAGAGTCACCACTTTGCATTGCTGACTTCATATCTGCAAGAATTCTTGCTTTGATTGAAGTGGACCCCACTGTCCAGACCAAAAATAGCTTTGTATAAGTAAAACTAAAACTTGTTATTGAATGCTATAA
>JABSRF010000290.1 GCA_013215275.1 Oligoflexales bacterium
TCTTCTTTCTGATGACTTAACTGATCCGAATAGTCGAAAAAGACCGTCAACACTGGAAGTCTTAGATAGTGCGTAACATGCTGTAATATTGAAACTAAAATATCGGTCACTTATGAGAGACCAATAAAGGCACATGCCTAGCAAAGAAAGTGATTTTAACAGCAAGCTCCTCTACAAAGGACTTACTAACCCTCCCTTTGCATCACGTCCCCCAAACTCTTTTATTTGCTCCTATAAAGCCTGAACAGCGAAAGAAGATGCCTATTCTAATTATCCATGATGATAATCATTTGCCTCATAGTATTTACGCGATTCCTGAGCAAGAAAATTTGAAGTATGCTTTCCATGTTTTGGGAGAAGGCAAACCAGAAACCTATTCTTTGGCTCCCAAAATCGTAGACCAGTATTTTAATATCCAATCAAAGGTGGAGCTGACGTCGTCATGCTTTTATACCACGACACCAGACAAGGCTCCAATTATAGGCCCTGTAAAAGCCTTTGGCAACAGAGTCATCATAGGAGCTGGATTTCAAGGGAATGGGTTTAAAATGTCTCTCGGAGTTGGTGACTTATTGGCTTCTTTTGCTTTAGAAGAAAAGATTCAAGAGGATTACTCAAGGTTTTCCCCTGATCGCTTCTCGAAAGAATTAAGTCTGGCTAAATGATAGCTGCTAGGGGCTATGGGCCCTAGGCTTCATAAAACGAAGAGATTAAGGCTGATCAATCACACTAAGACAAATCTAAGCGAAACGAGGGGCTTATTCTAATTTGTTTCTTAGCGAGTTTATTAATCTGTTTTCCTAGATTAATAGGACCTCGATACAGTCCTTGTTTGTGCTTTGAGTGTGAAAAATAAGACCCTTCTTCGTCAAGATCCATCAACTCTTCTTCGTCAGAATCCTCATATAAGAATGGAAACTGGTGGTACTTGACTAAGTTAAAAGGCCCTTGTTTAAGCTTCTTCTTAGCACGTTTTTTTCTCTTTGGATGAAAGTATAAGACCCTTTTCATTTTCATCTCCTTTTTACCAGACGCACGAGGCCTCTACTAACTGATATTATTCAATACCAGGATAGTCATGGTGACCTTTTTTTACTTTTAGCTCGATAAAGTAAACAACGCTTTAACAAGGGAGTAGGACAGAAAATCGCCAATTTTTTTCTCGACCGAATCAACTAGTAGCCGCCTTTAGCGTTACCCCTGTACATTGGATATATAAGACCAGAGCCCCCATCGTAAAGGGAATTTTTGCAGGCATTTTATAAAAGCTTGATTTCAATTAATAACTTCTTTGAGGACCCTTTTGGCTGTCTTAGAATCCAAATTACTCATAGAAGGAGCGCTCCAAAATCCCAAAAAATCTTGTAAAAATTCTGATCATGATCGCTAAGTCTACTAATTTTTTACCGCTCACACGCTCCTGTAATGATTTATTTTTTCCTTAACAAGTTCTTGCAAACCCTATAAAACTTTCCTGTTAGCATGATGCTGACTAATAAAGCAGCAGAACAATCAGAGCCCATCAGAGAGAGAACAGCTTTATGCCCATGCAACTCGATAATGAACTAGCAATTCCCTTGTTGGACAGGCCTCTTGCAGCAAAGATACGCATTCCTGGCTCCAAAAGCCTGACAAACCGAGCACTTTGTCTTGCTGCTCTTGCTAAGGGGCAAAGTACCTTGGAGGGGGTCTTACACTCAAACGACACCAAGAGGATGATCGAAGCTTGGAGAAAGCTTGGAGTTGATATCTCAGAGCCAGCTCAAAATAAACTTATCATCAATGGCTGCGGTGGGGTGATCCCTCCATGCACCGAAGACCTCTATTGCGAGAATGCTGGCACTGCAATGCGCTTCCTAACTGCCATACTATGTTTGGGCAAAGGCCCTTACCGCCTTACTGGCAATAATCGAATGTATGAAAGGCCCATAAGGGATCTGATTAGGCCTCTCACCGACATTGGCTGTAAGGTTCTCGATGAGCGAGGAAGCGGCTGCCCTCCATTAACGGTAGCAGGAGGAGGTTTTCCCGGCGGAGATATTGAGCTAGAAGGCAGTAACAGCTCTCAATACCTGAGTGCAATTATGATTACTGCTCCTTACGCTTTTAAACAAACCACACGCCTTACCATTAAAGGCTCTCTGGTTTCACGAACTTACGTGGATATGACGATAAAAATCATGCAAGACTTTGGAGTAGAAGCCCATTGGATTTCTGATAACTGCTTAGAAATACTACCTAAAAAAAGCTATCAATCTCAAAATTATCAAATTGAAGGCGATGCCTCCTCAGCATCATATTTCTTTGTTGGAGCAGCAATTTCTCAAGGTAAGGTAAGCATCGAAGGCTTGAGTAAAAATAGCACCCAAGGAGACTTAGGGTTAGTGGAGATCCTCGAGAAAATGGGCTGCGAAGTGGTTTGGGGTCAAAACTCTGTCACACTAAAGGGTAAGCCACTAAAGGCTATCACAGTTGATATGAATACCATGAGTGATGTGGCATTAAGCCTTGCGATAGCAGCTTTGTTTGCTGAAGGCAAGACAACGATAAACAATGTTGCCAACATGCGCATTAAAGAATGTGACCGCATTTCTGCAATTTGCAAGGAGCTTAAAAAATTTGGTGCAGTGGTTGAAGAGTGGGAAGATGGATTTTCAGTTCAAGGCTCTAGCCCATTACACGGGGCAAAAGTTGATACCTACGACGACCACCGCATGGCGATGTCCTTAGCTTTGGTGGGTTTGAATGTGCCCGGTGTGGTCGTTAATGAGCCATCATGCGTAAGCAAGACGTTTCCCAATTATTTCGATGTGCTTTTTTCAGCGATTGGAAAAAATGATTAGCATCGAGAAAAAGATCAAGCTAGGAAGGTTTTTTTAGGCCCAGCCTATACTCCGCTTTTTCCGTAGTTTGGCAGAAACCTTGCAGATGGATCTAGAACGGAACAGTTTTCCCACTCTTGGTTTGGCAACCAGAAGCTAGCAATTAACTCCTCCCGACCTTCGTAAAAGGAAGAAAAGATATCCCTGTATAATAAGGCCTCTTTACTGTGAGGTGCTCCGTGCTGGTATTTGAGTTCTGCTGCTCTTACATCTTGCTCGGTATAAGTTTGTTCAGCAAGCAACTTTAACTCATCGACCAGGCTATGACCCACAGCATCAGAAAATGCTGCCTTGTCTCTAAACAAAATAGACTCAGGAAGATAGTCTCCCTTTTCAAAAGCTTTTCTTAATAAATATTTGCCCATTTGGTAGCTGTTCATTTTCATTTCAGGGTCAATATGCATCACGAAACCCACGAAATCACGATCACTGAATGGCACTCTAGCCTCTAGAGAATGGGCAGAGATGCAGCGATCCGCTCTTAGCACATCATACATATATAGTTCTTTAATTCTTTTTTCGGATTCTTTTTGAAACTCTTCTGCATTAGGGGCAAAATCGGTGTATTTATACCCAAACAGCTCATCACTCACCTCACCAGTAAGCAAAACCTTAATATCAGTTTTTTCATGTATATATTTACACAATAAAAACATGCCTAAGGAAGCCCTAATGGTCGTGATATCCCAGGTCTCCAAATGCCAAATTGTTTTTTTCAATGCCTCGAAAACATCATCTTTAGTGATAATCACTTCGGTGTGATCAGTCCCTAAGTAGTCAGCAACAATCTTCGCATACTTGAGGTCGATCGCATCAGTTTCCATCCCGATTGCAAACGTGCGAATAGGCTTTTCACTGGCTCTTTGAGCTATTGAGCAAACAAGGCTAGAGTCAAGTCCTCCACTAAGCAAAAAGCCTACGGGAGCATCAGCGTTTAGCCTCTTTTCAACAGCCTTGGTCAAATGATGCTTGATTCCCTCAAGAACACTGGTCTCATCTTTAGCTAAATAGGTCTCGACCTTTGTCAGATCACAGTACTCTTTGATGCTCTCACCATCAAAATAGTGTCCCGGAGGAAAAGCCTTCACACCTTTGCACAGGCTGTGAAGCCCCTTCATTTCTGAAGCAAAAAGCATCTCTCCAGCAGCATTATACCCGTAAAACAAGGGCCTAATTCCAATAGGGTCCCTTGCCGCGATAAATCGCTCTTTACTTTTGTCGTAAAGAACAAAGGCAAACTCTCCATCTATTTTTTCTAAGCAGGTTTCAATTCCGAACTGCTCAAAAAGTGGGAGGATAACCTCACAATCTGAATGAGACTGATAGTCGTATGATATTTCTTTTCTAAGCACCTCATGATTGTAAATTTCTCCATTACAAACAAGAGCTACCTCTTTATCGTTACTGAAAAGTGGTTGGTTACCATGGTAGGTCAAATCCATGATTGAAAGCCGGTGAAAGCATAGCAAGCCTGACTCTGAGTCAACAACACCAGTATGATCTGGGCCGCGGTGTTTTAGAAGCTCGAACTGGCTAGGTATTTGTGTTTTGAACTCTTTGTCTTGACCAACATACACTAGAAAACCACACATAACAGGACCTTATCTTTTTCTTAGGTGAAGACCTAAATTCTACAGTAACGATTCATTAACCAATCTCTTATATTATCGGATAATCATCAACATTTATGTAGATATTAAATCGATTAATTATTAAAATATCTCATACATTAACTAATCGTTAGGTAACTCCAAATAAATGTCCTACCCATTGATGGTTAATTTTAGTACAGTTCTGGCCTGTGATTGCGCACTCT
>JABSRF010000291.1 GCA_013215275.1 Oligoflexales bacterium
GGGATAATTGCTAAACCTATGAGTATCGTGGAGTTAATGACCGTTAGAGTGCGTCAATAGATCGAGACCAGTGCCGATGGTACCATTGATGCTGGTGCTCGCATAGGCTCACTTCAAGCCGTGGTTTTTGAGGACCTGAGCAGCTCTGCACAATTAGATCTTAGCTTTCAGCTCCTTCTCCTTCAAGGTAGCGATTTTGAATTGTTCGAATTGGAAGGAAACCGGATCATATCCACAGAACAAATTACTGGTGACAATGTTTTTATCTTAAATGTAGAAGCAAAATTAGCCGATTTGCCCCCTTTTAGAAAAATCATTCAGTTTGGCTTTTCAGCAGGTCAAGTTTTGGAGATTGATCCTATGGATCTACTTCTAGCTGACCAATCGATTGCTGAAAACAACCAATTAAACGACGAAGTCGGTGAGTTTGAGGTTTTAAACATAGCAGACAACAGTTATACAATTCAGTTTGTTGACAATGCACAGTTCCCAGATAATACTGCCTTTACTCTTATGGACCGAAAGCTATTAGCGGTGACTATATTCGATTACGAATTTAAAAATGAGTACGTCATTAAGCTTGAGCTTTCAAGCCCTTTACAGCCTAATCTTAGAGTCATAAAAGAGTTTACAATAAAGGTTGAAGATGTAGAGGAGCCGCCCGTACAGCTCTTCCTCACAGATCAATCGATCAATGAAAACAATCCGGTAGATGGAGACGTTGGCGACTTTCAAGTTTTAAATTTACCGGATGAAAACTACACCATTAGTTTAATTGATAACGATCAATTTCCTGACAATGTAAATTTTAAAGTGGTCAATAATAAGCTGGTTGCCGCAATCACATTCGACTTTGAAACAAAAGAAAGCTATCAGATCAAGATTGAACTATTGAGTTCAATTTACAAAGATTTGAAGATAGAACGAGAGTATACCATCAGCATTGGTGATGTCAGCGAGCCCATGGACTATTCCAATGGAAGGTCTTTTGACCCAGATAACAACCAAGGGAGTTACAGAATCGTTAATGGCAAGACCGGTGCAAATATCGTAGGTATGGGTGCCATTGAGGTTGCTGGTGAGGAAGAGCCTTTAGTCTATGTATATTATGATGATGGCACTTACAGCACAGGCAGATCTTTTGATCCAGACAATAACCGAGGAAACTATAGTATTCCAAATGGCAAAACCCCCAATAACATCGTTGGCATTGGGATCATCCCCGTTGTGGGCGAAGAGGAACCCTTAGTCCATGTCTACTTCGATGATGGCACCTATTCCACGGGTAGGTCTTTTGACCCTGACAACAACGAAGGAAACTTTAGCCTTCCAAATGGCAAATCCGCTAGCAATATCGTCGGGGTTGGAATAGTGCCTGTCGTAGGTGACACTGAGCCCTTGGTCTATGTCTATTACGATGATGGTACCTATTCCACTGGCAGAACCTTCGACCCTGATAACAATCAAGGTGACTTCCGGGTGGTTAATGGCAAATCCCCTTCCAACGTAAAGGGGGTAGGGATTATTCCTGTGGTCGGTGAGGAGGAGCCGATGGTTTACCTTTGGTATAATAATTAGCGAAGCCACACTGAAGACACTCTAAAAACCGCACAGTATTTTGTTGCACCTGCTCAAAAGCAGAAAACGTCCATTTTTATGGCTGGCTTAGCTTAGTGAGCATCCGGAAATGATATTTCCGGCTAATGCGAACTATCCTGAGCTCAGTGACTTTAGTCGCTTAGCGAATGGATCTCCTTCATCAAGGGACAGAAAACACTTTTCCCGGGTGAGTACTAGCTTATACTTCCCAAATCTTTATCTTAAAAGTACTATGCTGCTTGACAACCAAACTTAAGCATTTCCAAGATTGTAGGAGTCATTATGCTTTGCCGATTTCTGTTTTTTGGGCTTCTTTGCTTTGGGCAACTTTGCTTGGCCCAGCATCATTCTCATTATGCAAGCCAAACCAGCAATACCATTAAATCACTTAGCGATGCCGATCTCAAAGGGCTAGAAGAAGGCTCGGGAACTCCTTTCGGAGGAATGGCAAAGGCTGCTGAGTTAAATAGATTTCCTGGGCCTAAGCACGTGCTTGATGCCAAGCAAGAGCTAGGGCTTAGCTCCAATCAGATAAAAAAAATTGAAGCCGTCTACGAACAGATGCACAAGCAAGCGCTAAGTATTGGAAAAAAACTCATCAACTTAGAGGCAAAATTAGACAAACAGTTTGCCAGTCAGTCTATCAATGCCCATCAACTGCAGATGTACACTAAGGAATCAGCGAATGTATATGGCTTACTTCGCTACACCCACCTCCTTGCCCACCTAAAAACGAAAGCAATCCTTACTGAAGACCAGATCCAAAAATACCAGAGCATCCGTGGCTATGATGCAGACCCTTGCAAAAACATTCCAAAAGGACACCCACCAGAAATGTGGCGTAAGCATCATTCATGCCCACCTCTCCCTGGAAATAAATAAACCATCCCTCAATACCTAACTTGGGGCGACAGGACACTAATGGTTTCAATCTCTTAGAATAATCACCTGTATTTATCTATCCGATTCAGCTAAAACACCCTCTAGCCATTTTCAATCAGTTTTTAAAGGCTTAGGATTTTTTGGAAAACCTAGAGGATGTTGCTTTGATCGAATACGATGTCGCGATTATTGGTGGAGGGGCTGCAGGTTACTTTGCAGCTATCACTTGTGGAGAATCCAACCCGGGATTGAAAGTTGCGTTGTTAGAAGCAACTGCAAGACCACTGACTAAAGTTAAAATTTCTGGTGGAGGTCGCTGCAATGTGACTCACAATTGCATGGATCCCATCCTCCTATGCAAGAACTACCCAAGGGGTCATAAAGAGCTAAGACAAGTCTTTCACAAGTTTCATGTTGTCGACACCATTGAGTGGTTTAAACGCCGCGGGGTAACGCTTCGTGCAGAGGCGGACGGACGCATGTTTGCAACCACCAACAAGTCTCAAACCATCATTGACTGCTTAAACAATGCAGCAGCAAAAGCCAAGGTCGACCTTCTCAAGACTCACCTTGTCAAATCAGTGGCTGAAAATGATGGACAGTTCACTATTTTCCTAGCTAATAAGCCACCAATCAGCTGCAAAAAAGTGCTACTTGCAAGCGGTAGTGCTCCGATCGGTCATAAAATTGCTTCCACAATGGGTCATAAAGTTATTCCGATCGTTCCTTCGTTGTTTACCTTTACCATCGAAGATTCACGCATTGACGGCATTGCCGGGCTAAGTATCGAACAAGTCAGTGCTAAACTAAGCTTTAGCAACTCCAAGAAAAAATACACGCAAACGGGCCCTTTGCTTGTGACTCACTGGGGCTTGAGTGGGCCATGTATTCTCAAGTTATCAGCCTGGGCTGCCCGCGAGCTAGCCGAACACCAATACCAGGCAAAGCTAGAGTTAAACCTACTTCCAGACCTAACGAGGGAGCAAATCAGCGCAACGCTCCTTGACTTAAAGACAAGCCAAAGTAAAAAGAACATCTATAAATGTTTACCATTCCCAAAAATTCCCAAAAGAATGTGGGCTAAACTGCTTGAGCACCTAGAGATTCCCGCTGACCTAAGCTGTGCCCATTTAAGTAACAAGCATATTGAAGCTTTCTTAACCTTATTGCAACGATGTACGTTTCAGGTATCAGCAAAGGGTGAGTACAAAGACGAATTTGTAAGCTGTGGAGGAGTCAGTCTTAAAGAGGTTGATACAAAAACCATGGAAAGCAAGCTGGTCAAGGGTTTATTTTTTGCAGGTGAAATACTCAATATTGACGGAGTAACTGGTGGCTTTAATTTCCAAAATGCTTGGTCAACTGCTTGGATTGCAGGAAATAATATGAAATCGAGTGAATAGTGCTGTTATTATTATAGTTCCTCTGTTTTTTCCAATCGAGCCTCATTTTTGAAAATGCTTTGCTGCCGATATTAATATTTTAAAAACGCGGTGTTAACCAGACAGCATAAAGTCATCATAAAGCTATGCCGATAAGCCTCTGAAAGGGGAGCCGTAAGGTATGAACGAACGATACACCTACACACAGGTGCTTTTAAAATTTTTCTACATCTTCACAGCATACACACTGCTTATGCTACCAAGCAGCTTTGCAAGTGATTCACTTGAGAAGCAAGATATGGAAGAACAAAAAAAACGCCGGTATCTTTCAAAGCTTACGATTCCAGAAAAGGCCAAAGATCCATTTTCCGACCCAAGTTATAGTGATCCAAAGCTTCCTAATATGAAATCTTGTCATGATATTATTCGTGCTTACATAGGCAAAGTGATAGGACAGTATAAACTCAAGAAGATGGTCATCAATGAAACTGATATTGGAACCTTTGTGGTCCCTTCAGATAGTTTTATCACTTATATGATGATTATGACGCCATCGAATTTCGATAAAATCTACTTGCCTAAAATCCGTGATAAAAAGTTTGATTGCATGATGGAAGGCGAATCTTTCAAGGGTGTCTACCACCTTTACTAAGATGTGATTACTCAGCCAATTGCCTATTTCTTGTTTCTTCGAAATGACGATCAATACTATTTCTTAAGGCTTCTAGCTTACTTCCGAATTCAGCCTTATCCTGGATTTCTAATCACAATGCCACAATACATCCTGTGAAGCCCGTCACTAATGCTTTTTGAGAAGATTTATA
>JABSRF010000292.1 GCA_013215275.1 Oligoflexales bacterium
GCATCCGTTTCTACCAAAATATAGCGTTCTGATCACACATGAATAGTGGGTAGAATATTTATTTGGAGTTACCTAATCGCTTAGCATGTTATTTCCTTGAGAAGGGGCATGAGGTGGTTCGAATAAATTTAAGAGGGTGTGGAGTGGGTAGACATCTCTCGAAAGAAATATGCCACGCAGGTCGAAGTGAAGATCTTTTTGAGATCGTCAAATATTTTCATAAACGGTACCCCCATTCGCGAATCCATTGCATAGGCTTTTCACTGGGTGGCAACCTACTCTTAAAAATGGCCAGCTTAACATCAGCTTCGCAGATTGACCAGCTTAGCTCAGTTGTTGCAGTTTCTCCACCAATCGATTTAAAAAGCTGTGTCACCTATTTAGGGGCAGCATCTCGACGTTGGCTAGACTATTACTTTGTTAAAACTTTAGTAAAGCTTTCGAAGGAGCATCCAATCCCCTACAAAATACCGTCTAAAAATATAGGTAGCCTGTATGAATTTGACAACCTCATTACCGCTAAAGTAGCAGGCTTTCGTGACGCAGATGAATACTATGAGTTCTCCAGCTCCACGGGTGACCTAGATAAATTAGCATGCCCAACCCTTATCTTGTCAGCCCAAGATGATCCGTGCGTTGATTTTTCGATTTTCGAAAATATTGATGCCCATTCAATGGTTTCATTCATTGGTACAGAGTGAGGAGGACATGGAGCATATCTGGGACACACGGGAAAGCCTCAGGAGCCTTGGCTTGAAAAAGTGATCCATCTTTGGTTAGAAAACTCAGGCTTATTAAAAACGACACAGCTGACGAATCACCTCATAGGATGAGTCTAGAGGGCAGTTCCGATGGTCTTTAACAACTCCACCATGCCAACTTGGCAGTCCCAATGGGTTTTCTCCAAGTTCAACGACCCGAAAACCTTTATGGGGTTGAAGCTCCTCCAAAAACAACCTTTTCCAGTCAATGACCTGCTGTTTATCAATGGTTTTTAGTTGAGACCATTTTGAGACCCTTAGGGCATCGGGGTGATATGCCACAGAAGATAGGTCTTCAATCATGTTGTTTCCTAGAAAAAAGAACCTAAGATGCCGGTGCATCTTTAAGGGAGAGATATCTGCTATCCAGTTACCCGTTATATTCAGGGCACGAAGGTGGACACTCGATCTTAAGGCATCAATACTCCAAATTTGATTGTCTGCCAATTCGAGCAACTTCAATGAATGCAATGAGGACAGCACTCCAATGTTTTTGATCTCATTTTCTGCAAGCCAAAGATGAGTTAGTTTTTTTAAATTTGCAAGTGATTCGATATCTTTAATACGATTATCACTTAAATCCAAACGTTTAAAGTGAACAAAGAAATCAAGAAATCTAATACTTTCCAACTCTAAGCCTGCTACCCAAAGCCTATCTGATTGGTGAAGCTTGACAGACAATTCATCGCATCCCTCTTCACCAAACTTCTTCTTAAGAACCTTTAAGGTATATTGTTCTGCAGCGGGCATACTTTGCTGCTTCAGACAGTAATTGACAAAATCTAAATGTTTTGCATAGTTAGCCTGTGCACTGATTAGCCAAAACCCAAACAAATATAGGATGCGTTTAAAAACAGGAACAAACAAACTCATGCATTCACTCTTATGCCTAGCTATTTTACGCGATCAATACGGGACTTATTTGTAGAGAAATTCCATTTGATTGCAAGAGAATTCCAACTAATGACTCAGTTGGTGGAACGTTGTCTAAAGGTAACCAATTGGGTAAAAAGGAAGACGAAAAGTATTGTTCCAAAGGACTTCTTCGTCAATCTAAAGGAAGTAAAGTCAAAAGCGAAGGGCTACTTTTTTCTAGCAAAAAACGCTACAAAGGACGCAAAACAAAAGTGTTTTGCAGAGATTCACAGGGTAGCCAAAAGAGAAATATACAATTGTTTAGATATTTTTTCTCAGTTAGGGAGCAAGAAAATCGAAGAAATGCCCTGGAATATCCGTCGTTCTTACGATCAGATTGCATCCCAAGCGAAGAGGTATATGCTAGATGTTGCGCATTTCATAAGAACAGGCAGCATAAAACCAGGGAAAACTCTAAGTTTTTTTTGAACCAGATTGAGTTAAAGTAAGTAAAGAGCTATATGAAGTCAAAAGCCTTTAAATAAAGGTATTTTATATTTCACTACAGCGACTAATTAACTCATTTCATGCAGTTTATATTTACCCGACTTCTTTAGCAAGCGATCCCTCATCAACCTAAATGGATGCAACAGATTCTCATTATTAAAATTTGGTTCAATCAAACTGAGCGCCCTACCTACCGCTTCAATGGTTGCAATCTTCTCGGGATCAGGATGGTAACGTATTTTGTACTCACTTGGATGGCCTTTCGTCAGTCGAACAGGCAACACGTCTACGTGGCTTATTATTTTTCTTGCAATTTTCCTAGCCTGTTTCCAATTACCATCTGGGACAATGAGTTAAACTCCCTTTTCGAACATCATATCCGAACTTAGCTCTTTTGCACCCTCTAATGGGAATAATAGTAATGGCCTTTGCTCTGCATTAGAAGAGAGCTTTGAGAAGTTAAAAGCCTCATTTTTCATACCATAAATATGAAGTTCACTATTCTGGAGCATTCGGAAAGCAAGTTTTGCTGTATTGGTAATTTTGAAACTTTCCTTGCGATTGACTACGAAGGATACTTTCGTTGTATTGAAAATAGGCAGGATCTGAGAACAAATACAAATATCAACGAAGAGATCACAGTCGGGACAAGTTGGCATTTTTGGCATTAGGATTACCTTAATTAGTTCTGGAGGCCAATAAGTCATATCAGCAAGCAAATACACAAACAAGATCATAGGAAAATTTAAACGAGAATAGTCACATTAACTGCTGAAATTATACATTTTTTTGTCAATTTCTCTCATTTTTTGAGATAACCGCTTTATTTCTTGGATTTTTATAAAAAAGGTGCTAGCATTTATGCTTGTGGTGGATTGAGCCGCCCCTAAAACACTAAGCTGACAAAGTCAGCATTGCGATTATCGAAAATTGCTTCCCTTTTTTCTCCCATTGACATAAACTCTTGGTTTATCATCATGGTTTCGAGGTTCCGTACCGAAAAGAGAAGCTGGTTAGAGATCGCGTCGATGTATTTTTATAAGGAAACAAAATGGCAGTAGTTGTTGCTAGAGGGAATGATCCCGTTGACAAATTGCTAAGAATCTTCAAAAAGCAAGTAGAAAAAGATGGTATCATGGGAGATATCAAAAGAAAAAACTTCTATGAAAAGCCTTCTTTGAGAAGAAAAAAGAAATCTATTGCAGCTAGGAAGCGGGTTGTAAAACAAAAAAGAAAAATGGGACTAATGGAGTAATCCTCTTTCCTTACCAACCCGATTCTACTCGCCATTTAAATTTATCCAATATAAATCGTAGGCTTAAGTAACCTAAATTAGGTTACGAGCGTACATGTCCGTCTCCGGTAACAACATACCGGTAGCTTGTCATTTCTTTTGCACCCATCGGTCCATAGGCATGGAGTTTGGATGTAGAAATCCCAAGTTCAGCACCTAAACACAGCTCCCCACCATCATTGAATCGAGTCGATGCATTGACAACAAGGCAAGAAGCATCCACTTGATCTTTGAAGCTTTCAATGGATTTTTGATCCTCGCTTATGATCCCTTCCGTATGCTTGCTCCCATGTTGGTTGATATGAGTAATAGCGTCTGTGAGGTTTTCACAGACTTTGATAGACAAGACTTTGTCAAGATACTCCTCATCCCAATCAAGCTTCGTTGCTCGATCCCACTTCAATTCGGGGTGTTTCTCTAACACACTTGCCCCCAAGTCACACACTCTTACTTCGCAGCCTTCTCTTTCCATGACCGGTAGCAACATACTCAAGAACTCATCAGCTATGCGTTTATGGACCAGCAAGGTTTCAAGAGCATTGCAAACCCCTGGTCGTTGCAATTTAGAATTCACACAGATTTTTAGAGCTTTCTCTAGTTGAGCAAATTCATCGACATAGAGGTGACAAAGCCCCTTATAGTGAGCGATGACTGGAACCTTCGCATTTTCCCAAACATAGTGAATGAGTGACTCACCTCCTCTGGGTATGAGCAAGTCAATATCTCCTTTGCGAGAAATTAGCTCTTTAACGAGACTTCTGTCCTTAGAATCCAATAATTGGATGGTATGCTCAGGTAGGATTCCTTTGATAGCTTCATCCACCACTTGGGACAACGCAAGATTTGAGTGATAAGCTTCCTTACCTCCTTTAAGAACCATTGCATTGCCTGACTTAATAGCAAGGCTAGCGCAATCGATGACAACATTCGGTCTGCTTTCAAAGATCATTCCAATAACACCAATGGGAATGCTTTCCTTGAGGACAATCAAGCCGTCATGCCGAGCTGCCCGTGATATCTCACACCCCACAACCTGTTTTTGCATTGCTATATTTTTGACACTTTCAGCGATTTTTGCAATCCGATCCGAGTCAAGCTTAAGCCTATCAATTAGGCTTGGAGATAGTTTTTCGTTTTCTGCTTGAAGGCAGTCCTTTGAATTCGCATTAATTATTTCCTTCTCTCTTCTAACCTGGATTTCTAATGAGTAAATATTCATCAGCAGTTTTTCCACTGTTTTTACTGTGCGGCGGTAAATATGTA
>JABSRF010000293.1 GCA_013215275.1 Oligoflexales bacterium
CTCCTTATGTAAATTCAGCATGTTACATTTAGGAGTTTTACTTATCAAATGGTCCTAAAAACGGGGTCCACTATATTAGACCAAAACAAGGTTCCTCATAAGGAGCTAGAAGAGGTCAATCAGAATATTCAAAAACTTCAAAATGAGTCAGATAAGTTAAGCTGGCAAGATATTGTAAGCATTGTCCTGACAATACTGCGGCTTGTTTTATCAATCATTCAACTATTAGTTTAACGACGGGAGGAACTCTTATGTTACTGATCAAAAAAAGTAAGTTAATCATGGTTTTATCAGGCTTATTATGCTCGTTGATTTTGTTTGGATGTGGTCTGAATAATCAAAAACCAATCAGAACAAGTGTCGGTTCTGTGGGGATAGCTGCTGACAAAAAAGATGAAAAATCGGAAGATGCAAAGAAGCAGGATGAGGAGCAAGAAGACCTGACATTGGATGAACTTGTGAGTACCAATGAGGAGATAGCAAAGATACAAGAAGAGATAAGGCAAATAAACGAAAAAATGTCCTCTCAGTTAGAAAAACAAGGTGAGTTTGACACACGCTTGTCAGAACTGGAGGCAAGCATAGCGGAAAAAGAGGAAAAAATTAACGCTTTGGATGTAAGGCTACAATCAGTAGAAGAACAGGTGAAAATAATTGCGGCTTTGCGCACTGCTGTGATCGCCTTGGAAGAACGGATCATTCAGGTGGAGCTTAGCGCCGTAAAGAAGGCTGAATTTGACCTCTTGAAACAGCAAGTCGAGGAACTTTCAGAAAACCAAAGTGGGACGGTTGCGATTATTAAAACAATTGTTTCTGGATTGACTATGCTGGCAACAGATATAGGATTTCCAATTGCGGATATGATTATGGGTTCTTAATTCAATCCATCTTGCTTCTTGCTTAAAGAGGAATTGATGTGCTGTTTTAGAATCTGTGGGTTAAATGGTTTTTGTAAGAAAAGGTTTGCCCCAAACTCGAAGGCCATTTCAGGAGCAACAGAGGAGCCTGATACGACGAATATTGGGTTGCTGAAATTTGACCTGAGGTTTGTAATCATTTCAAGCCCATTCATTCCAGGCATAATGATATCGGTAATGATTAGGTCGGAATCTTTCGCTTTTTCCATTCCGTCGATCCCATTTTCAGCTTCAATCACACAGAAGTCTTTTTTGAGGCTATGGTGTAGGAATTCACGAAAGGTATCATCATCATCAATGATCAGGATTTTATACTTCTGGCTCATGGTATTTACCTCTAACTATTAAAGACGGCTTTCCGTCTTGTTCCCATAGATAATGGTTCGGTGGGTTTCGCGAAGAATTAAGTAAAAATCATAACTGATTATTATTAATGAATAAAATATAGCGAAATCTCAATGATACTCCTGATTTTATTTGTGATATCAGAATTTAAGATCTGCTTGTGAGCACTTAGGCTCCATGATAATACTCTAATAGAAATCATTAAATTGGAGGAATACCATGCTAAAACGGCTAATTGTGGCTCCTATCTTGCTGATGGTGATAGGAATGGCATGTCAAAATGAGCAGCCTACACGCAGAATATCCGATGTGCTGACAGGCTATTCTGAAAAAACAGAAGGACAGGATCATCTAGACCTTTTGGTGCTGCTTCCAAAAGGAGTGGATCAAAATTCAGCCTTTGTGGGTGTGGACAAAGAAGCTGGCCTTCTTTCCAAAGTGCCTGGTTCAAATAGCCTGTACCGTCAGCAAGGGGCCAAGGATAAGATTGAAACCTTGGGTGTCGTCGCAGATGTAAAGGTCAGCTTGAACGACTCTATCAAGATTCAATCCAATGAAAGTCCTGGGCATAGATTCGACCAACTTAGGGCTGCTGGAGCTGAGGCCCTTGATCTAACCACCGTCAGAAATGTCGTAGGGGTTGATGAGCTATTAAATAGATTTCCAAGTGCTAATGGACATGGGGTCAAAGTAGCTGTCTTTGACACTGGGATCGATTTTGGAATTAATAGTCTAAGCGCAGCTTCCAAAGGAAAAAAGCTAGAGGGTTTTTACGACTTTACTAATTTTGGGAAGGTCGATTTGACTCCTGTGTCAGAAGGGCTTACGGATATTGGCCTGCGTTTTGCCGAGGGACTAGCCCCCAAGAAAATTATCGCTAAAGGAATCCTGTCCGAAAAACAGCTTGCAAAAGACTACTTGGCATCAGAAGGAATCGACCTAAACGGCAACGGAGCTACTCTAGACGAATTTGCCTTTATCCTAGGGCTTGGTGATGATGGTCAGTATCGGGTTTGGATCGATATTGATGGAAATGGAATCATCTCTGACCCGACATCCGAAATACTCAGCGACTTCAATAAAAGTCACCAGTACATTGATATGGTTGGTCGAGGGGAGCAAAAGGGCTCACATGCCCTGGCTGTGACGATTCATTCAGAGGAGGTGGTTCAGTTTCACCGAGTGATGCATGGGCACGGGACAGCATGTGCATTGATCATTGGTGGTGATGCTTATGGTGATGGATCGCTCATGGGACTTGCCCCCAAAACGACTTTCTTATCCTACACCCTTGATGTCACTGGCCAGGATATTTACACCATGGACCAATTTTTGGACATGTTCCTTCATGCAAAGGAGCAGGTGGTTGATGCGATTAGCATTAGTTGGGGGTTTTCCACTTCAGATTTAGCTTCAGCTCGGTTTTTTGCCGATTTCTTAGATCAAGAAATAAGCTCTCAAGGAATCTTAGTTGCCATTGCAGCAGGGAACAATGGTCCAGGAGTAAGCTCAGGGCCTTCGGATGATTATATACCCCACCATGGCTTTGGTGTTGGGGCTATGATTTGCAGGCCCAAGCCAACAATGTTTATGGATGGACTGGGGCTGATCGAGATGCAGTGGTGGACTATTCAAGTTTTGGCCCCACCAGAGGGGGCCGTTTAATCCCGGACTTGGTGAGCCCTATCATCTCTTTGGTTCGAGGAGAACGAGGAGGAGACTCGGATCCCTTTTATGGGTTCAGTGGGACTAGCTCTGCAACTCCTGCTCTAGTTGGTGCAAGTGCTGCTTTAATGTCAGTGCTCAAACCTTATGGACCAATTAATATGCGCCTGTTAAAACTGGCAATTCAAAATAGCGGCCATTTGCTGCCAAATACCCTTGAGATTAGGCAAGGTCCAGGGATTTACAATATAGCAAAGGCATACGATCTCTATAGGCAGCTCAGTGAAGAGTGGATACAAGCTCAGGCAGATCAATCGAAAAAAAGATCGTTCGCCTATGAATTAAGAGCAAGCATAAAGGGTGGAAGCCTCGATCTTGACCAGGAAGGCCTCTATACTTTTGAGTATAGGCCTTCATAACTGGTGAGCATCAACTTAAGTGAAGCGAGCAAGGAGCTGATTGACCCTCTATATTTTTATGAGCCTTTATCATTGAGCCACTCTCAAGATTTTTTCGAAGCCCCAGAAATTGTCAACCTGCAAGCTTCGGGTGCTAAGTTTCAGCTCAAATTTAGCGCTGAAAAATTACTGGCCCAGTCTGGGGTTTTTTCCGATGTCATCACACTATCAAGAATGTCAGACGGACTTGTTCTATTGCGTATCCCTGTTGTTCTGCAATTAAGTCGTGAGCCTACAAAAGGACGTACCTTAGCTAGGGTCGACACCAAAATGGAGGCTTTTGATATTTGGCGCCTGCCCATCAAGCTGGACAAACCGAGCCCTATTAGCTTTGAGGGTATGATTGCTGCTCCAGATGGCTTCGAAGGGGCTAGGGTGTATTTGCATATCCGGTCTGAAGAGGGGCATGTTTCTGGGTATCATCGCGTTAGCTTACAGCAATCCATGACACCTATTCACTATCAATCTTCCCTACTACCTAAAGGGAACCACGAGCTGTTGATATCTCGTAATTATGGGAGGCCAGCAGTCATAGCTCCGATTCAGGTTTTTGGCTCTTTTAGTAAGCCACAGATTAAAGTGGTCGCAAGCCAGGTGCATCATGAGTCTGAGCAGGTACAGATTCTTGTGGAAGCAATGGAACCCATAAAGTGGAAGTAATCAAGGCTCCTGCTTGAGGGGAAGCGGTATGAGTTGCCTTTAAAGAGGGCTGTGAAGGAAGGGAAAACAGGTTTTTTTGGCTCGGTGAGCCTTCCGTATGGAAGCAAAAAACTGAAGATTGGACTGGCTCAACCACTTTTATTTCGAGAGTATCAGACCATGCTGCATATGAATCTTACCTTATTGGAGCCTAGTACCATGGACCCACTATTCAGGGGGTGGATCGATGTGCAGGATCAGGGAAGCGTATTGAAGCCTGTTAGCTTGAGCAAGTATGTGGGGGATTTTGCTGTGATGGCCTATCCAAATATTGTCAATTGGGAGACTCTTAGTGATCAAGAGGTCCCATTCGAAATCGAGCAAGAGTACCAAGATGAGCAGAAAAAACAGGCAAATAAAGAGCAAGAGTTTCGTCTAGAGTCAGGACAGAAGACGGTGCTCGAGTTCGGATCTATGAGTGTGTCTGAAGGTGAGTATGGTACCTTAGAGCTTGAAGTTCAGGGCTCTCATTCGAAAGTAAAGCTGCCCATCAGGTTTGATTAGTGAGCAGAATGAGAACTGGCACTGGTCCCATACTATTGACTAACTAGTAAGCAATTTAGGTAGTTGATATATTTGGCTATTTGAGGTTTCAA
>JABSRF010000294.1 GCA_013215275.1 Oligoflexales bacterium
TTATTATGGTTTCGACTATCAATAGATTCAGATACTAGATGAGTTTAGTATGGTGCTACTTTGTGGAAACTTCTGTTCAAGATTGTCTAAACACGGATGCTTTGCACCCGCGTGACAATGACAAGTTGACTCCCTGATGCAAAGCAGACTACTGCTTACATCAACCAGAGTGCCAAACCTGAGGCAATTCCCGCACTGACAAGTAAGTAGGTTTTTGCAGTTAAACTTGGTGCTGCTGAGTAGGTGAAGTTTTCTGACAAGAGGTCAAGATCGATAAGCCCGAATCCACAATTCTTGCATCCATCGATAGGCCTCGTTGCATTGGCCATTTGCGCCATATACTCATCTGTGCTAATTCCGGTTTCATTGCGAAAGTTTTTTAGGAGAGCAAACGCTCCTGAGACCACCGCAGTTGCCATACTACTGCCTTGGTACTCCTCATAAGCATTATAAGCATCACCAACCGGAGCTAAAATGCCTCCCTTCTTGCCATAACTAAGGTCCCCACCAGCAGCTGCTGCATCAACGGCAGACCCTGTATTGGTATAATAGGCCAACTTACCCTTTGGACCAGTCGCAGCAACCGTAAACACATGTGAGCTAGAAGCAGGGCACCCAGGAGAAACATCCAAATCGAGGCCATCATTTCCCGCAGCAGCCACGATAATTGCATGCTTTTTAACCTCAGCAAGAATCTTTTCGGTATTCTTACTACAAACCCCATTACCTCCTAGGCTGAGGTTGATAATATCAGCAGGGTGCTCATTGTCAGGAACACCAGGGATAGACTCTCCAATGGACCATTCCATAGCATCGAGGATATCTGCAAAGCTTCCTCCGCATTTTCCCAGAGCGCGAATGGCAATTAAATTTGCTTTAGGGGCAACTCCCGAGCCTCCCTTTCCGTTGTCCTTCGCGCCAAGGATGGTTCCAGCTACATGAGTTCCATGCCAGCTGTTTTCCGACGCATCAGGATCATTAGGGCACTCACCAGCGTCATGTCCGTCTCCTGGATCAGTAAAATCTCCATCACGGCCTCCGCCATCAGCAGCAGTAAAAGAGCCCTTTATAAAGTCATAACCACCTAATATTCTGTCCTCATCGATGTCCTCGTGATCCACAAGGCCCGTATCAATGACCGCTACGGTGACCCCTTCCCCTTCAAGGCCTTCATGCCATAATGCCTTCGCTCCGATGCCTGGATCCGTGTCGAGAAACCACTGTTTGGAGGTAAGAGGATCAGCGTATGCTTTGGCCGGAAAGTCGACAATGACTGTATCTATTTCTGGATCTTTATCGAGATCATTAACTAAATTATCGATCGTCTTTTTATCCTCAGATCCAGATATTTCTACGAGTTCGAATGAGCCCGCCATATGCCTTACTAGATGACCTCTAATATTTGACGAGTGACTATGCGCCCAATCAGAAAGCTTTTGACTAACAAAGTCCTCGACCCCATCAGAAGTAATCACAGCATCTCTAGAGGCTCTAAGATAATAGTTCGGTGAGACTTTCTTAGGCCTGATAATAAGCCTAGGATTATGATAGCCTTCTACTTTTATACTATTAATGTTTATGTCTCGAATATTGCTTGCATTTGCTCCACCAAACAGAGCTAAGTAAGAGAGAAATCCCAATTTTAAGGACTTGCTTAGACTGTAATTTTTTGTGGTGGATTTTTCACTTTTTTTTGCAATTACAAGACCTGAATAATGACCTGAACTGAGACAAACAATCAGACCAAGTTTGCAAAGAAAGGACGAGCGAATCATGATTCCTCCAATGACCCATTAAGCAAAAGTACGGTGAACAATTAACAGGTTTTAGAGGAAATTCAAACAGAATTTTAAACGGATATTAATATACGATATGCAGTAAAAATGTATTAGATCATGAGAGCATTGATTAGGTGGTCTGAATTAATGACTCAGATGCTCATAAAAATATATGATTACTTGAAGTAGTTCCAAGCATCTTCGAGCATGATTTGCATCTTTTCCACATAATCCGTACTGTCCTTGTTAACGCTAAAGTAGGTGCCCAACTGAAGGTATTGTTTCACAAGCTGGGTGCGTTCCTCCAAGCTTAACCTTGGACTTAAGCTTAGCTTATCAACTTTGAGGTCATTTTTTTCGATGAAACTAAGGTAATCCTCAGGCTTAAGGTCTTTTGGAAACCATCCATCTCCTAACTTACTGGTTGGCTCCGTAGAGACTAAGACTTTGCCTTTTAAGGTATGAACTTCAACAGCTTTTGCTACGATGGAAGGATCATTCCAATCTTTTTCTCCAAAAACACCACCTGCCCCTATCTGATCTATTTCTAGGCGTTCCCAAACCTCACTTAAATCTTGTATCGTTGATATTTCGGATGCTAAAATACTCTTTCCTTGAAATAGATTTTTAAACTCTAAAACACTTCCTGAGTCTTGACGTGCAGTTTTAATATAAAAATAAATGGGCTTCGAGGTGCAGATTTTTTCCTGATGACGCTGATTAAAAGCTTCAACAAAGCTTGAGGGAAAATATAGATTTTGCAACATATAAGCAAACACTTGGCTTCCTAGAGTATCTGGCAATACAGTTAGGATCCCTGTCTTAAGCCAGTAATTCATGTGCCAAACGATACTTGAAATAGGCGCTAGTGCTGCCTTGTCTTCTTCACTAAGGTAGGATTGTAGCACCATACTGCCCTCATGGGCATGGGTTCCTACCAGATTTAAGATATTTTCAATTCCATTTTTATGACTGCTTTGTTCAAGTAGAGAGGCATATTCAGGTTGAGACAAGATACGCCTTGCAAATAAAGATGATGTACCGGCAAAACTCTTTAGAGGATGAGATGCATTGACAAGGAAGGTATGCGTTAACAGATGAAAGCCAAGTTTAGGGCTCCTTCGACCTGAAAAAAGAAAGCTCTTAAGTTTTTGCTGGCGTTCGCCATCAGTCCGGTCATAAATATCGTTAGAAACCTTTACAACCATGGCCAAGCGCACCAAAGCTCTGGCATACCACTCTTCGTCACTAATCCCAAGTTTTAACTGACGAGCCTTCACTAATGATTTCGTCAAAATTTGTATGAGTGGGGTTTCAAGCCAGCTTACCTTTTCCCATGGGCCTGTGCTTATAAAGTATCTCTGGAGGCTACCGTCTTGGTTTGCAGCCTTAGCTAATTTTATCTCTGGTAAATACTGATGACCTGCTTTTACCATCGCCTTGATTTCGTCTTCGTCCCACTCGACGGGTCGAAGCCCACCAAACTTAGTATCGTTGATCATTTCCAAGGTTTCACGGCTAAAATGCCTTTTACCAAGGAGAGCGATATCAGCCTCTAGCTCTTCTTTGATATGCGCATATTCAGGCTGGGTGTAAAGGTCATCCAAATTTGGATCAGCTGAGCGAACAATTGAAGCGAAACTTACTAGGATCTTTTCATCTTTGTTTTTCAATACTTTTTTTGAAATATCCTGAATAACTCCATTCATTGATGCCTTATAGAGGTCATTAAAATCAGTCGCTTGCAAGCTAGAAGAAGGGCCTTCACTTAGCACCCAATCGGTAAATACCTTTTTGGTTAGCTCCTGATCTAAAAATCCATGATTCCCATCAGAGCCAAGCAAGACCCTTACCACATAATCCCAATTATCGAGAAAACGCTCATGG
The DNA here is from genome assembly GCA_013215275.1 of Oligoflexales bacterium. Classification (GTDB taxonomy): domain Bacteria; phylum Bdellovibrionota_B; class Oligoflexia; order Oligoflexales; family Bog-1112; genus JABSRF01. The sequence continues at coordinate 3,666 of JABSRF010000294.1, forward strand.
GAGATTTGATTCACAGGGGCAATATCAAAGTTTTTTCCATTTGTAGTAAAGCTTGCTTTATCTAGCTGATGGAGATGGGGTGTCGGACAGCTGATCGTTCGATGGGGATCAGGCTGGCATAAATGCCGAAAGGATGCGATATGGTTTTTGACGTTTTCTATAAATTCTTGCGTTTCAGAATACGCCGGTTTTGAAATGGAGGAAAGTAGCATAATGAACAATACAAACGAGGTTTTAAACATAATTCACCTATTTACTGCAAGTTTAGCCCAAACGCGCACCCTAGGTGAGACCTAATAGCCTAGCTTCAAATAAGATTCAATCTTTCTTTTCTACCTATTTTTTGGTTCGGTGAATATCAAAATTTTGATTTGTAGTACTTATGGTCTAAGCATCTCAATCTATTGTTCTAAACGGTTGATATAGTAGGTCCAAAATTTTTCCCAAGCAACACCCATTCCGATGATTGAAAGCAATATCCAGGAACCATAAGTTCCCCATAAAGGAATTGCAATCGGTAACAGCATGATAGCTAGAAGCCCAGTATTAATCCGCCACCCCTTCTTGACATCTGTATAATCAAGGCTCACCCATTCCCACGCAAAAACATTCCACCAAAGCCCTGTGCCAACCACCCAGTGCATTCGTTTATTCGTGTTCATGCTTAGGCCTTTACGCATCAGAGATTCCTCAGCAAAGCAAAGCTGATCCGGCATATCAACATCGAGGTATGGCTCGCATAAAAGCTCCCAAATATCCAATTTTTTCGCAATTTCTTGCGCTTCTGACTCTGTAAGCTGTGGTTCTATTCTAAATGAGAAGCATAGGTCTGGGTTACAGCCTTTGGGAGGAAAGGGGTCATCACTAATCATCTGCAACCTTCCCTCTTCATAAATAGCAAATTTACCCTGTGAGTGACTAGGCACTGGTCCCTAATCAAGTGACCTTTATAATGGCATAATTTTCAAGATTTTCACTGGATACATGAGCAAATTCACCA
>JABSRF010000295.1 GCA_013215275.1 Oligoflexales bacterium
ACTCCAATTAACAAAGCAGCCTCTCCGATTGACACCATAAAAAATATCCGAGTCATAAGGTTTACTTATGACAAACCTTATGACCGCCCTAAATACCTGTCAATACATATTTTTTAAGATAAACTTTCAACTGTAAAAACTCCTCGTATCCTTAGATCACCAAAGATCTGAGGAGTGTGATCGGCTAAATTGACTATTCAACCCCTCCTATCATGGAGATTAAAAGAGCTCTGCAATCATACAGCGAACTCCTCCTCCTCCTAGGGTTTCTATGGTCGGGACTGGAGACCAGACAATATTTTGTACATGCTTTAAAATGGTACTTTTCTGAGAAGGAGAAAAGCTAAGATACGCTTGCTCAGACATTGCTAGGAGCTTTTCTCCCTTTCCCCCTACTAGCTCGAGCACATTGCCACAAAAATGGTTCATCTGTTCTCTACTAATCTCAATAAGCTCATGATGCTGCATTAGTCGTTGTCTTAGGCGCCCACGCTCATGCTCACACTCAATACACTCTAAGCAAACAATTGCATAGGTGCTTCCCACTGAAAGCATGACATTAGTATGGTATGTTGGCTCATTCACTTGGCTAGTAAAACTATAAAGCTCATAACCCATTTCAGCAGCCCACTTTGAAGCTAAACGAAAGTGTGAGCGACCTGAAATTGCCATGTAAGCAACTTTATGAATCCTATCTAAAACCAGCGAGCCTGTTCCTTCAAGGTATTCTGGTTTTGCTTGCTGCTCATAATGACTCAAGTCCCAAAAAGAATCGTAGCACGATTTTAAAGAAGCGATCAACTGCCTACTTCTTTCTTCACGCCTGTTAGCAACCTTTAGGGGATACAAAACCAATTTAGAGCCTTGGTCTTCCCTATGGGTTGAAAACCAATTGTTTGGAAAGACTTTATCTGGGCTATGGACCTCATCCACCGCAGCACTATAAATCTGGATACCACAGGCTTCAAGCTTGGCTCTTAAGCCTTCCCATTCTTTAAGGGCCAAAGATTCGCTTTGAGACTCCTGAGCCATATGATGCGCAAATAAATTGTCCTCTGCAGCCGCTGAATTAAAGCCAAATTCGGTAGGTTTAACCATCAAAATTGAATTACTAGATTGCATAGGCCTAAACACTCACTTTAATCGGATCAACAAATCACCACTTTCAACCATATCATCTTTTTTTACAAGAATTTTAGCTACTTCTCCTGTTGTTCTTGCAGTCACAGCATACTCCATTTTCATAGACTCTGTCACAATGAGTACGTCCCCTTTATTGACGAGGTCATTTTCTTTTTTGACCACCTCAATCACCTTACCAGGCATTGGAGCGGGAACATGCTGCTCATTACCTGGATCTGCTTTTTCGCGGGTTGTGTGGGCAGCTGCATGAGATTGATCAAGAACCTTCACCTCACGATCAAATCCATTTAACTTAAAGAAAACTGTGACATGGCCATCAACACTTCGCTTTGAAAGCCCTTTCAGCGAAATATAAAGGGTTTTACCTTGCTCCAGGTCAACCTCTATCTCTTCGCCTTGTTTCATTCCATAAAAGAAGATGGGGGTGCTTAACTGTGCAGTCACTCGACCATATTTTTTAAGGTGCTCTTGATAGTCTAGAAACACCTTTGGATATAAGCGGTAACTGAGGCTCTCACGTTTTTCGACCTTACGATTTAAGATTTTTTCAAGTTTTGCGCTTACAATTTCTAGACAATCATCGTCGCCAATAGGTGCAGGCTCGGGAGCTGGTGGGTTTTCACCAAGTACCAAGTTTCTGACTCGATCTGGAAAGCCACCATAGGGCACCCCCATATGGCCTTTAAAAAAGCTAACGACAGAATCGGGGTAATCAAGCTCATGCTCACCGTTTAGTAAGCTTTGACCATCAAGGTTTTGCTTGTGCAACAATAACGCAAAGTCGCCAACCACCTTTGATGAAGGGGTCACTTTAATGATATCACCAAGCAGCTCGTTTACTTCTTTGTAGCGATTTGTGAGCTCATAAAACTCATGAGCTGAAAGCCCAACTTTCTTGGCTTGCTCATAGAAATTAGAGTACTGACCTCCAGGAATTTCATGAATATAGACATCGGTGGAAGTGGCCTTTATTCCTGGATCAAAAGCATGATAGATAGACCTTACTCCCTCCCAATAGCGAGCAAGCTCATCGGTTACTTCAAGGCTAACATCAGGAGTTCGTTCTTCACCAATCAGTGAGGCAATAACGGCATTTAAGCTTGGCTGAGAGGTCAAACCACTCATAGAGCTTATGGCACCATCGACAATTTCACAGCCTGCTTTTGAAGCTTCGAGCAGCATTGCGACCCCTGCACCAGAGGTATCATGAGTATGCAGGTGAATGGGGAGGTCAATATTCTCATTCAGGGCATGAATAAGTCGCTGAACAGCCTTGGGCTTCAAAAGACCTGCCATATCTTTAATGCATAAAATGTCAGCACCCATTTGCTCCAGTTCTTTAGCAACTTTCACATAATAGGCTAAGTCATACTTAGTGCGTCTTTCATCAGTCAGGTCACCTGTGTAGCAGAGGCAGAGCTCAGCAATCGCACCTTCCTTCTTCACAGCCTCTACTGCTACCTTCATCTTGTCAGGCTGGTTTAGACAATCGAAGATACGGAAAATGTCCAAGCCTGTGGCAACAGTTTCCTTGATAAACTCTTCAACCACCCATTTAGGATAGTTAGTATACCCAACTGCGTTGTCTCCCCTGAGCAGCATCTGAAGCAACACATTGGGAATAGCCTCACGAATTTTTGCCAATCGATCCCATGGATCCTCTTTTAAGAATCGCATGGAGGTATCAAAGGTTGCACCTCCCCAAACTTCTAATGAGAAAAAGTTTTGCCCAAACTGAGAGTAAAAGGGAGCTGCTCTCAAAATATCTTTTGTCCTTAGCCTGGTTGTAAAAAGGGACTGGTGTGCATCCCTCATGGTGGTATCTGTCAGCAAAAGTGCTTTTTGAGACTTAATCCACTTTACCAGGCCTTCACTGCCTTCTTCCGTAAAAACCTGCTTACCAGTTCTTGGACTTATTTCATGCTGAAACGAATTGCTTAGCGCTTCGATATGCTGTCCGTCAATGGACCCTCGTCTCTGACTATCTTGCAAATCATGAAGGTCATTGACCGTTACTTCTGAAAGATACTTTAATAACCTAGTCGCCCTATCTTTAGGTAGTGAGTAGTCAAAGACTTCATCATGATCCTGAAGGAAACTGGTATTAAACTCACTGTCGAGGAAGGCTTGATGCTTCATGATATTTTTAAGTAGAGGAATATTATGCTTCACTCCTCTGACCCTAAACTCAGACAAACTCCTGAACATCTTTGCAGCAGCGCTTTCTAAACTTGGACCATGAGCAGTGACCTTTACTAGAAGTGAATCGTAGTAAGGAGTGACCTCCCCTCCCGTTGTGCCATGGCCTTCATCCAAGCGAATTCCAAAGCCTGCAGCTGGTCGATACGCAATTAAACTCCCAGTATCTGGAGCAAACTGATTCAAAGGATCTTCAGTGGTGATCCTACACTGAATCGCAATCCCTCTTCTTGAAATTTCTTCCTGAGCATTAATCCCAATTCTTGGATCACTTAAGGGCAAACCTGCTGCGACGATAATGGAAGCCTGCATCAAGTCAACTCCTGTGATCATCTCGGTGACCGTATGCTCAACTTGAATTCTTGGATTAACCTCTAAAAAGTAAGAATTCCCCTCTGCATCAACCAGGAACTCGACGGTACCAAGGCCATAATAGGAAACATGCTCTGCAATTTTTAGTGCCTGCTCCCCAACCACCTGCCGGGTTTTTTCAGAAATTCCTATAGCTGGCGCTACCTCTACAACCTTCTGATTACGCCGTTGGATAGAGCAGTCACGCTCAAAAAGGTGGACAATCTTGCCTGATTTATCAGCTAAGATTTGTACCTCAATGTGTTTGGGGTTAACGATCGTCTTCTCAAGGTAGATATCCCCCCTTCCAAAACTAGCTTTTGCCTCAGATTGGGACCGTTCCAAGGCCTCTTTCAACTCCCGTTCATCGTCTACCTTACGGATTCCCTTTCCCCCTCCTCCAGACACCGCTTTTAAGGTAATGGGATAACCTAAGTCTGATGCCAATGCCTTTGCTTCCTCAAAAGAGTCAACAGGCTCCAAGGTTCCAGGTATCACCGGAAGTTCCGCTTCCTGAGCTATTTTGCGGGCTGTAACCTTATCTCCAAATGCCTGGAGCACGTCGACTGATGGGCCTACAAACGTGATGCCAGCATCTTCACATTTTTGCTCAAAATCCGCATTCTCCGAAAGAAATCCATAACCCGGATGAATGGCATCGATATTGACTTTTTTTGCAAGCTCTATGATTCCATCCATATCAAGGTATGCTTCAAGAGGATATCCTTTTTGGCCAACCTTATAGGACTCATCAGTTTTATACCGATGTAAGGCAAAGCGATCTTCATGGGAATAAATCCCCACGGTCACGATGCCAAGCTCAAAAGCGGCTCTAGCAATTCGAATTGCGATTTCACCTCTATTTGCAATCAAAATCCTTTTGAATCAGAAGTTTCCACAAAGTAGCACCATACTAAACTCATCTAGTATCTGAATCTATTGATAGTCGAAACCATAATA
>JABSRF010000296.1 GCA_013215275.1 Oligoflexales bacterium
AAGGGTACTAAAAAGTCCCATATTACAAGGATCATCATAACCTAAACGACATTTTTTGATGGAAACTTCTGTTAAGGAAATCGATGAGCTAAAAGATGAGTTAAAGGGCAAGGATGATATCATTGCCAAACTTCAGAAGCAGTTAAATGCTCCTAAGCACCAGCTGGCATACCAGCCAAACGGAAAGATTCGCCCTACCGTTCATCAAGACGAAAACTTGCCCACTCCTGAGCAAATGGAAGTCTTGAGAAAGGTGATCGATGCGATGCGTAAAAACGGTGCTAATGTATCCCAAAACGAGCAGACGGGTGCTTTGGTCCTAGAGCTTGACGACAGTTTCTACTTCACCAACAATAGCGCGGTCTTGAATACCACGTCAAAAAAGAAGATTGCTGAATTGATTCCTCCTTTCATGACGAGCATCTTCGGGAACGAGTCAGTTCGCAATAAAATCAAAGGTTTAAATATTACAGGGCATACCAGCCCCATTTATCGAAAAAAATTCGTTTCTCCAGAGGATACCGATTCACGAGCCTATAAATATAACCTTAAGTTAAGTGAAGAACGTTCAAAATCAGTAAGAAACTTCATCGTTGGTAACGAAATAGGTAATTTTAAGTATAAAGACCAGCTTACAAATTTCGATATTAAAGTCGAGGGAATGAGCTATCGTAAGCCGATCCTTGCAACTAAGGATACCAGTTCAGAAGATCGCTGTGAGCAGTATGATTGCCCTAAATCAAGGCGCGTAGAGATCACGTTTATGTTTGCTGAGTAGGAAAACTTTTTAATAAAGGAAGCATCATATGAATTTAGTAGAACTCCTTTCTGGATTTGCCGAGAACCTGATCGAATTCATGGCCTTTATACTTTTTTTAGCGTTGTTTCTTCGCTATATGGCCTATCGCATGTGTGCGTCTACCCAGACTTATGTAAAGACCTTATCACGAAGTATCGAAAAAAATGTGCTTAAGGTAGAAAACCATGGAAAGATAGACTCTTGGATGAAAGAACTATTTTCTGTGGTTGAAAAAGACATGCCTAACCGTGGAATTCGCTTTCAGAACAAGAAACAAGCTATGGAGCGTTTTGCTAATAAAAATAAGCAAACGAGTATCGATGACTTTATTGCGGTAAAACGTAGCTTGACTTACAACATCACCCAACAGACAGATGCTTTGAGAAACCCGGTCCATCCCCCAGACTTTCTTGAGCTTTCAAACAGGGTTATGGCTGTTGATCCGTATTGGAACAAAATCTATCAGATCATCCCTGTTTCTACCCTACAAAGGGTTTTAAGCATGTTGCCAGGCCTATATATCATTGGTGGTATCTTCGGAACCTTCATCGGTATTACAGCTGCCCTACCAATGATTGCCGAAATTGACTTGAGCAACCTTGATGCATCTGCACCGATCCTTAACCAATTCGTTGGAAATATTGCCTATTCGATGAATACTTCGATTGCCGGCATAATTTTTAGTGTTATTATGACTTTGTTGAATACATTATTTCCTCTGGAAACTGTAAGGAACGATGTAGAAGAGAATATGGCATCGATTTTCGAAAACCTTTGGATTCAGATCCATAAAGATAAATTGTGGCATGGAGAAAAAGAAATCATTGCTAAATTGGAGCAACTGGTTGAACTGCAGAAGGCAATGATTCCTGCAAACAATCCCAAACAGGCAGCAGGTAATGGCTTCTAAGCGAGGTCAATAGGCCTCGGTTCTTTTTTCTTTCTTTCCTTCTCTTCCATTCCAGAAAAATTTTCTTCAACATAATATAATGGAAAAAAAACTACATTTGTGAATTAAGGAGTCAAATGTATGGAAGGTATGCCAGATACTAAGCTGTGGGAAGCAAGCGAAGTAAGAAAACAAGCAAGCAACATGCTGGCTTTTGCAAATTTTGTGAGCGAATACTACAAACAAGACCTTAAATCCTGGCCGAAACTCTACGAGTGGTCCATCAGCAAGCCTGAGGACTTTTGGCTAGCTATGGCATCTTTCGGAGAAATCAAGTGGCATGAAAAAGCCCATCACGTGATTGAAAGCCCTAAAAAAGACCCCATTAAGGGGGCTAAGTGGTTTGTGGGGGCTAGTTTAAACTTCGCAGAAAACTTACTAGAACCTTTAGATGATGATGCCTCAGTCTTGATAGGCCTCAGTGAGGATGGCTCTAGGCGTGACTATACGGGGGCACAGCTTAAGAAAGAAGTCCATGCCTGTGCCAGGGCCTTGAAAAGCTCGGGTGTGGGCAAAGGTGATCGTGTGGCAGGCTTTTTAAGCAATGGTTGTGAGGCTGTGATTTCAATGCTCGCTACGACCAGCCTCGGAGCAGTTTGGAGTTCGTGCTCTCCAGATTTTGGGGCTGATGCCGTGATTGATCGCTTTGGTCAGATTAACCCGAAGGTCGTGTTTTACACGAGGGGCTACTCTTATAATGGAAAATCCATAGACTGTGCCCCAACCATCACCGAGTGTATTAAGCGACTAAACCCTGAAACTCACTCCGTCATCGTTGGGGATCGGGAGTATGAAGGACAAAGCTTAGGAACTCGTTTTGAGGAGTTTTTAAAAACAAGCGAAGGGCAACAAAATGATGGTATAGAATACGTCGCAACAGGCTTTGATGATCCCCTTTACATTCTATACTCTTCTGGGACCACAGGAGTTCCCAAGGCAATCGTTCATGGAGTCGGTGGAACCTTACTCCAACATAAAAAAGAGCTGATGCTCCATAGTGACCTTAAAAAAGGTGATACCCTCATGTATTTCACCACCTGTGGGTGGATGATGTGGAACTGGATGGTCTCTGCTTTGAGTCTCGGGGTTAAATTGGTTGTGTATGATGGCTCCCCATCTTTTCCTGGACTCGATAAGCTTTGGGATATCATTGCAACCGAAAAAGTAAATGCTTTTGGTACGAGTCCTAAATTTCTCGGGTCCTGCATGGGTGGAGGCCTTAAACCAGGAGCGAACCATGACTTAAGCTGTCTACAGACCATTTTTTCTACTGGAGCTCCTTTGCTACCAGAGCACTGTGATTGGGTTTATGGGGATGTGAAGGGTGATGTTCACCTCGCTTCTATCTCAGGAGGCACAGATATCATCTCATGCTTCATGCTTGGCAACCCTCTTCTTCCAGCCTATACAGGAGAGATTCAAGCACCAGGACTTGGTATGGATATTCAAGCTTGGAATGACGAAGGTCAGGCAGTGATTGGTGAAAAAGCTGAGTTAGTTTGCAAGGGGCCATTTGTATCGAGGCCTATCTATTTCTTTAACGATGAGTCAGGAGAGAAGTATCATAAAGCCTATTTTGACTTTTATCAGGAGCAGGCTGTATGGCGTCATGGTGACTACATTGAGGTCACTCCAAGAGGTGGGATTGTGGTTTATGGGCGTAGCGATGCAACCCTAAATCCTGGAGGGGTAAGGATTGGTACTAGCGAGCTATACAGGCAGACTGAGCAGATGGATGAAATTGAAGATAGCATCGTGGTAGGGGTTCCTAGGGATGGTGATGTTGATATATTACTTTTCGTCTCTTTGAAACCTGAGCTGAGTTTAGGTGATGCTCTTATCAAAACAATTAAGGGACGCATCAAGGAGGGCTTGAGCCCCCGTCATGTGCCTAAGCAAATCTTTCAGGTTGATGGTGTTCCTTATACTCGTAGCGGAAAAAAAGTGGAGCTCGCAGTTGCAAGGATCATGCAAAACGAAAGTGTCGATAATGTGGGTGCCTTGATGAACCCTGATTGCCTTGAACAATACTACAAAATTGCAAAAGCACTTTCGCCTTCCTGATGGGCATGCTATTAAGTGGCTTAGCTTTGATTGAACTTAGCCCTTAAGCCTGTTATAACCTTAAAAATATTAAAAAAATTAATCCCAGGAGGCATTAATGAAGTGCATTAGGGTACTTATGTCTAGTCTTGTCTTGGCATCGTTGGCAACCACCGCCTTACGAGCTAGCCCGTTGACTGATCGTGGTTTGCGTTTAACTTTAAACTCTACTGGCCTCGATATCCTCGCAAAAGAGATTAAAGAAAATTCCCTCGAATCGGTTAAAGATGCAAAGCTTCCAGATGTGAGAGAGAAGGTCGATTATGGGATTAAGGTTGAAGCGAGAGACCTAAGGTACTCAGTAGAATTCACTCATTTGAAGATCTATCCTCAACAAGGAAGCCTAGGTCTAGAGCTAGGGGTTAAGAATATAAAGATCGATGTTCCTCGTATGAAGGCTAGCAAGAAGGTGCTTGTAAACCTCTCAACAACCTGTCGGAACACCCAGATAAAGATCGCTCAATCTAAAACCTTAAACCTGTCTGCATCATTGCCTTTGTGGGTTGAAGATCACAACATTAAGACAAAGATTGAGCAGGTTAACTTCAACATTCCAAATGATCAGTATCGAGTGGTAGGTCCATCAAGCTGTTCAGGAGGACTCGGGGTCGGTGACCTTATCAGATCGATTGCTAGGGATATCTTGAAACGGTCGAAGCAAACGATTGTGGATGCAGTGAAGGATAACCTTGGGCGAGCCGAGCGTAGTTTAGGCACTGGTCCCATACTATTGACTAACTAGTAAGCAATTTAGGTAGTTGATATATTTGGCTATTTGAGGTTTC
>JABSRF010000297.1 GCA_013215275.1 Oligoflexales bacterium
GGATAATTGCTAAACCTATGAGTATCGTGGAGTTAATGACCGTTAGAGTGCGTCAATAGATCGAGACCAGTGCCTTTCTCTATACGCTGCAATTCGAAGGCTCAAATCATGCCTCGGGTCCGCTATAGGACGGTATCTTATCGCCTTTATAATTTTTTAACGAAAGACAGGATTCACCGCTCAAACGCCCAATTTTTGGCTTGGTCATCTACTTGTAATTTATCATTTTATAATACAAAGATTGACATTCGCCAATTAGCCGTTATCCCTAGGTAAATTTTTCCCTAAATCTTAATAAAGATTTGGTTTTTTTTATCCGATGGTCTGGGTAAATATACGCTTAGGTCATAGGAAACCAGTTATGATAGACGTTTTGAACTTACTGAAAAATCAGCCGAGTTTGTATCTACCTGAGGATGAGCAATTTGTCCTGTACCAGGAAGGTTTGCAATTGCTTTGGAACCGAGAGTACGAGAAATGCTTGGACTATGTAACAGCCTTCATTGTTGAAGACTGGGATAATGCTAATGTTTTTCTGTGGTACCGTCTATGGATAGAAGTTCTTAGCGAACAAAAAGACTTTGACTCCCTAAAGCTGCTTAAGACTCATATACTGAATAGAGGGGTGGAAAGCGAAGAACAGATCTCCTGGCAAGCGTTACGTGGCTTGATCCACTTAGAACTAGATGAATGGGAGGCATGTGAGTTACTTGCTCTTTGTTTAGACAAAAACTTTGATTGTGCTTATTGTCTGGAATTTATTCAACGATACCACCTTAGAGTGACATCAGAAGATGAGGGTTATTATTTAAACTTGGAGCACTCTGAAGAGGATTTGAATGATTATTTTCACTGGTTAAACCTTGCGAGAGCATATCTATTATGTGGTGGTGAGGACGAGCTCGTGTCGATACTAAAATACTCGAAAAAGCTTTTCCCTGATTCGCCTTTGCATGATGAGTTCCTCGCATATTTATATTTGGATGATTACCGAGTAGCTGAAGCAAAAACCTATACGAGTCAACTTAAAACTCAATTCCCCAATAATAGTGATTATTCATACCTACATGGCTACGTTCTCAGGAATTTAAACGATTTCAAAGGGGCAATTAAAAGCTTTCAACATGTAAATACCCTGGATCCTAACGATCCTGACGCCCTCTCCGAGCTGGCTTACTGTCATTTCATTAAGTCCGAAGATGATGTTTTTTCATTTCATTGGGAGAAAGCCAGTAGTTATTATAAAATGGCAATAGAAGCATATCAACTTCTTGGATTACCAATTAGTGATGTTCTCTATAAAAAACTACAGCAGGAAAAAACGAGTAAAGTAGAAAGTAGACAAGAATCTATAGAATCTTCAACGGTGCCACATAAATTTTGGCTTGTTAATCAATCACAACGTCGTACCTTTGAAATGACGAGTGGGACCGAAGACGATATCCAGGTATTATTTAGGCCGATGAGCTCTAAGCTCAAGCATTTCGACTTAGTTTTTTTCGTTGCTGACGATCCCATTCATGCTGATACTTGGCGGCTTAAATCGATTTACCAGGTCGTTATGGACCCTGCTTGGCATCCTTATGATGGATCTCAGGTTGCTTTAAATCTTATCAAGAGATTTGACTTTCCCATTCTGCTAGGCCAGATGTCCTTACAAGGAAAAGATAGAAGGTCTAAAAAACGAACTGATGACCCTACTAACTTTTGGGTTTTTGAGTTGGATGAGCTTGGATTTGATACCATTAGATCCTCAATCAAAGAGTGGGGGTCGATGGAAATTGAACAAGACCTGTCAGAAGTATATGGAAAAACATCGTAAGCTAGTTTTGGGTGTGCCTATGTTTGAAAGAAGCAGCTACTGTTTTAAATTGTATTCACTAATCTCTTTGGTGATGCTCACATTTGTTAGTGTTGGGGTTGCTGCTCCTAAAAGCAAAAACTTACCTATTTCAAATGGTGATCGGTATATCAATCAAGAAAAGGGTTTTTCCATTATTCCTCCTGTTGGCTGGGAAGTTCACACTGATTATCCCAACCTTAGTCTTCTAATGCAGGTACCTTTTTCCAAAGGCTTGGCTTACCAAAGAACAATTCAAATCATGGCTTTTAAAGGTCCCAAATATATTGATGATATAACTCGCAGAGATTTTGAAAAAATTATTGTCCAGAGGTACTCAAAAGTCTCTCAGTCGATCAAGAATTTCCGAGTCCGCAATCATATGATCACTAAGATGGAAGATGAAAGAGAGGGGGTTCTATATTATACAGAGTTTGACCTCGAGCATAAGAGGATGATGCAGGCGCATATTTTAGTCTCCTCGTCTTCTCGCAGTTATCTTTTGACCTATACTGATGTAATCGAGCATTTTGAAGGTGATAAAGCCAGCCAATATTTGACAAAAGCTTGGGAAAGCATGACATCCATAAAGCTAGGTTCCGACGCACCTGTACGTTTTCAAAAAACCTTTTTACTGGGACTCATCGCAATCTGTATCCTCATCCTATTGATCCTATTTTACCTGATCAGGCATGCAAAAGCTGGTAAATCTTACACCGATCACACCCAATCAGAGCATCTTACCGAAGATGATTTAAAAGATGTCTCTGAGCATGATGAAAAGGAAACTAGTATATATGCCACTGAAGAGCCTAAGTTAACTGAAAACCTCGACGATGGTGACGATGATCCATTGAAAACCTCCACAGACCTCGATTCAGATGATGAGTGGAATTTTGCCGAAACTCCAAAGCCACCGGCACCCCCAAGCTCAGATGTTGAGGCTGGGCAAAAAAAGCAAAGCGAGTATAATGATGCAGAGGACGATGATGTCTGGAAATAAGGAATACACTGTTGTTTGCTGCAATGAAATACCAATCGGGGACTTTAGCTCTCCTTGACCAACGAAAACTTCCTTCCCAAGAAATATGGCTAGACTGTACTGACTTAGAGCAGGTTGCGAGATCAATTGAAACTATGGCTGTGCGTGGTGCTCCAGCGATAGGCTGTGCTGCTGCATACGGGCTTCTATTGGATGCAAAAAATTCATCCTGCGAGCTTTGGAAGAACTATAGCAGCTTGTTTGGGAAAGCTTGTGACAGGTTGGCAAAAACGAGACCAACAGCTGTGAACTTGTTCTATGCCATAAACCAAGCAAAAGCACTAACAAGTTCTTTTGAGGGTGAGATGGCAATGGGTACCGTTATCGATAAGCTCGAGCGATTTGCTCAAAGGCTCTTTGAGCAGGATATTCAGACTTGTCGTGAGATTGGGAAACATGGTTTAGCTTTAGCAAGCGGATCTTCTAAGCTTCGCATTTTGACACACTGCAATACTGGGAGCTTAGCCACAGCTGGTTACGGTACAGCACTAGGAGTGATTCGAGCCTGCCATGAAGCCGGTGTTCTTGACCATGTATTTGCTGATGAAACCCGCCCATGGTTGCAAGGAGCTAGGTTGACTGCTTTCGAGCTAAAAAAGGAAGGTATTGACCACACTCTTATTGTAGAAGGGGCTGCTGCATACTTGATGGCTTTAGGCAAGGTAGACTGGGTCATTGTTGGTGCAGACCGTGTTGCAGCAAATGGTGATACTGCCAATAAGATTGGGACCTATTCTTTGGCTGTGCTGGCTAAGTATCATGGGGTAAAATTCTATGTTGCAGCTCCCCTGAGTAGCTTTGATGCGAATGTGCAGAGCGGCAGTGATATTCCCATAGAGGAAAGGTCTGGCGATGAGATTACTCAGATCGGTGGCAAGGCTATAGCCCCTCAAGGATGCAAAGGGCTTAACTTTGCCTTCGACGTGACTCCAGCTGCATTGATCGATGGGATCATTACGGAGGTGGGGACCTTAACAGCTCCTTATCAAGCTGAAATCGCCAAGGCTCTAAAATAGTGTGCAGTCTTTTTTTATGAAGTAAAAACAAATGTTTATTGCTATATGCCCTCGGCGAGGTTAAAGTTGTTGACAAGTGGGAGGAATCTTGGGATAAACCATCTCATTCCAATTGAGGGCGCATAGCTCAGTTGGTTAGAGCACTAGCCTTACAAGCTAGGGGTCCTAAGTTCGAATCTTAGTGCGCCCACCATTCTTACTTATAAGAACCTACCTGACTTTAAATCAGGTGGGTTTTTTTGTATCTAGATCGCGAATTTCCCCACAGTTTTTCTATACTTGTTGCCGATGATTTTAGAGTAGGTTTCATCCTGCGTGCATGCTCACCCATTTCTTGATTGTTTCTTTGCATACAAGTCGTTCAAGCAGAATGGTTTAAGGGGAGCGGGAAAGCATAGCTCCTTTCTTAGGTGTTACGGAGTGTTTCTCTTTTGATATTATAATAAAGCTAGGCTTGTCATAATTGAAAAAATAGGGGGGCTGTCTTATGGAAAGATGGATTATCATTCTGTTTAGGGTTTTGGTGTGTGTTGGCTTGTCTCATAGCGCTAGTGTCTTAGCAAAAAAGTCGGATAAAGTGCAGAGGCCTAAGGCGACCAAAGCAGGCACTGGTCCCATACTATTCCCTAATCAAGTGACCTTTATAATGGCATAATTTCAAGATTTTCACTGGATACATGAGCAAATTCACCATATTTTTGAATTTTTCTCTATTCTGTGGTTTTATTATTC
>JABSRF010000298.1 GCA_013215275.1 Oligoflexales bacterium
ATGGTGAATTTGCTCATGTATCCAGTGAAAATCTTGAAAATTATGCCATTATAAAGGTCACTTGATTAGGGATTAGTGACGGGCTTCACAGGATGTATTGTGGCATTGTGATTAGAAATCCAGGCTATATTTCAAATTCAAATTTTTGGCTGTTAGACTTAACTTTAAATGACCTTAATGCCTCAATCCAAGTCTTGTTTGATGATAAAGTTCCGGGTCGTCTTGATCCAAATTATGTTGGATTTGATAAGGTAACGGCTTCTGTTGTTTATGGTGCTTTGATCATTCAAGACGTCCTTGCCTACACTAGGTCAAAAAAAAATCAGGAAGATCCTGGAAAAATATCAAGAAGTATTCATTAAAGTTAATAGAGACCTTGCAAGGTTAAAAAGAAGTAAGTGCTTTCCATCAGGAATGCTTGCTAGGTTTGAAGTGTTGTCGCAGACTCTTGAAAAGTATATGGAAGATATTTATGTTGAAAAAGAAGAGATAGAATCTGAGCTAGGATTTTTAGCCGCCTACTCAGTTGGTTACACTGCAAAAATAGCTAGCTTGATAAGTGCACGGGTCATTCCAAACTTTCATTCTGGGAATGTGGTGCCGGGAATTGGTCTCTTCATCGGTTTGGTGTGGCTGTGCGAGGAGTCTTATATTCGTAGTCGCTTGGAAAATCATGATAAAAGGTTAGCTCAGGAAACAGAAAAGATTGAGGCTTACTTAAAAGATCATGGAAAAAAGCTAAGCCCACTTGTGAGCCAAGTGATTGAGATGAAACAAAAGTTCCTACAAAAGGAACAGAAAGACAGTAGCTTTCAAAGGCTTATGAGCAACTGCTCCCTAACTTATGTGTTTGGTGACCTTGCCCTTTCGTTTAAAGGCATGGCTGGTATTTTAGGAATTAAGCTTAGTACGGCCATTGCTACCACAGCCACGGTTGCGGGTGTCGGTGGGGTGGCTCTTGGTTCTTTTTTTATCGTAGCATCTAGTAGTCAGTATCTATACCACAGAAGGCATTCTGTGGAAGGCCATCTTCAGCAGTATTTCCTCAACAAAAAAATTAAAAGAGTCGAGAAGCAGATTGCACAGCACAAAAAGAAACAGAAAAAACTTCAAGATGCGATAGATGACATCAATCATGTGAATGATGGTCCACGTGTGAGTAAAATTCAAAAAAAAATTAGTGATCTAAACAGTAAACTTGAGAAGCACAAGCCAGGATCTAAAAAGTTTGAGCGACTTAAAAAAGAAAAAATTAAGCTGCTGAACTATGCAATGAATGAGGATAGAAAAAATGCAGCAATGATTGAAAAGCTTGACGTTACCATCACAGAGTTGGAACTGACTAAAACTCAATTCGAAATAGAGCATTTAGAGATTGACGAAAAATTTAAGATGCAGCATTGGGCTGACAAATTCTATGGATTAAGCATAGAAGGCTTTACAGCATTTTCAGATAGAATCAACTTGATGGAGCAAGATACTGAAGCGGTTTCAGAATTGAGATCTTTTTTCGAAGAGATTGATTATGATCTGTCTGTTTATACTTTCAAACCATATTTGGGTGTTATGAGGTACGTGAGTTCATATTGAACATCATTGAGCTAGGATTCAAATCGCAAATTTTTAAAAATCTCTGTGCAAAATTAGACTATTTTCGTATGATCCTACGACCAAGGTATCCGAGTTTCTAAATTCTTAAAACTCGTTGAATAAAACACACCACTCAAATGCAGGCTGGATATGGCGAACTTAGGTAAAATTTTAGGCAGCATCTTCTTGCTTGCTGGGACTGCTATCGGTGCAGCTATGCTTGCGCTTCCCATTTCGACAGGGATCTTAGGGCTATACCCAAGCCTTTGCCTTTTTGTGGTTACCTGGTGTGGCCTGCTATACAGCGCCTTTCTTTTCTTAGAAGTAACCCTATGGTCTGAGGGGGAGACCAATATTGTTTCGATGGCTTCAGATATATTAGGACCTACTGGCCGATTGATTAGTTGGTCTTTCTATTTATACCTCCTTTATGCACTCGTCACCGCTTATATAGCCGGTGGAGGCTTGGTGGTTGCAAACTTTCTTGAGGCAATGGGGCTCAGTGATGTCTCACTTTCTATGGCTTCCTTAGCTGTATGTGTTGTTCTGGGCTTTTTAGTGATGAGGGGAATCTATATTGTTGATATGTTCAACCGTGTGTTCATGGTCGTGCTTTTTGGCAGCCTTGTATCATTGATTGCAATGTTAAGCCTCCATATCGAGCCCGGCAACTTTAAGCATATGGGGTTTGATTTTATTCCCAGCGCGTCTTCGGTCGTGATCACGTCATTTGGATTCCATATTGTCATTCCAAGTTTGTGCTCCTACTTGCAACGCAATGTCAGTCAACTAAAAGCTGTTTTACTAATTGGTAGTTCAATGCCTCTTATCTTTTATGCTGTATGGGAGGTTGTGACTTTGGGCACAGTACCAATCGAAGGAGCCCATGGATTGAAGCAGGCATATGAGCAAGGGCTTCCTATATCATCTTTGCTCCAGTATATCGGAGCTGACCATCAAGACCAAAAGATAGCAGTTCTCTCGATGGTTTTTTCCCTCCTTGCGATCTTCACCTCATTTTTCGGTGTGGGGGTTAGCCTTGTGGACTTTTTAAAGGATGGCTTAAAGCTTTCTAGCAGCCCTCGCAGCCAGGTGATCTGTTTCCTGCTGGGCTTTATTGTCCCACTTGGGATAGCCTTATCAAACCCACAAGCTTTTTTAAGGGGACTGGAGTACGCTGGCGCATTCGGTGTGGTGACCCTTCTTATGATCCTTCCAGCAGTTATGGTTTGGGTAGGTCGCTACAGTAAGGACTTGAGTGGGCCTTATCGAGCTCCCGGTGGAAAGTTGATTTTAGTTTTTTATGTTCTGTTTTCGTTCGGGTTTATTGCCCTAGAAATCTTCAATAAGCTTGCTTAGCTGTGAAAACTTCTTGAAGCAAAGAGTTCCTTTGAGTCTAAGGCTCCATTTCATGCATCACATCTCTTATGATTGGATGCAAATCATGGTTCAAGGTACTCGCAATTTTTTTTCAGGGATAATTGAAGGTCATCACCGTCAAATACTAAATATCGGGTGCATAGCGTTCCCTCACCTGAATAATGGTAAAGGCTCCAAGGATTTAGAATAATAGGGCTTCTCTTGCTAACCATCTGCTTGTGGCCATCCACCTCAATAAAACAGTCTCCCTCCAAGGAAAGGGCTTCCACATAACCGATGATTCCTTCATCGGCGCAGCTTTTTTCTGTGAGCCTTTGAGCTCAAAGACCCTTTCCATATAGTAAACAGCATCACTGATGTTATGGTACAAAACTGGTCGTTGCTAAGGAAACATTTAGCTCTTTATTAAATTGATCTCAATTCAATGGCACTTGTTCTGTCTCTGGTGCAATCGCGACGGTGTGTTGCTTACCCTCTAAAGCTTCTATGGTCAGGTCTGCAAACAGTCTGGCTAGTTCAGGATCAGAATTAAAATTATCAGCTAGAACCACCTGAGCATCAGGCAACAATTCCAGTATCTTTTGCCTGGTTTCCACATTTAGGTCATAAAAAGTCGCTCGATGATGAACGGTGAACGACAGGCGTCCATAGAGCAAGATATGCTTGCGTCCACTTTGAACGATCGAATCAACAAGTTCCTCTGCAGTGGGGTGGATCCATTCGACACCAGGAAAAAAGTTGTCGTTTAAGAAACCGTGCTTTACAAGCAGGCCCTCCGGCAGACGGGTTTTAATATCATTGACTGCATTGATCATTTGTGCGACTGCCGGATCGTTTTTCTCCAGTAGAGGCTCGGGTAAGCCATGGCTTCCCATGACAATACAGATGTCCTCATAAGGTACTCCCGGAAAGGCTTTTTCCACACTTTCGACGAGCCTCTTCGCGAGCAGGCTACGAAATCTGGGGTCGTCTGAAAATTGCTTCACACCAAGGACTTCGGGTGCAAAGTCCTTATTCTCATCGAGGTAGTCATGCACATCCATAAAATCTTCGGCAGTTGTAGCATAGGAATACTGTGTACTTTGATTGAAAACAACAATATGCTTCACGTCATCTTTTTGCATTGATTCTAAGGCATCAGCTACGAATGGCTGCTCAAAGTTGTATCCATAGAATACGTCAGCATCAATGCCGCTAGTTTCGAGGGCTTTTTCTAATGCTTCGGCTTGAAGTTCCGAGTTCATCCTGTAATTGGTGTTCTCACCTATGGCAAGGTATTGATTGATAATTTCTTTACGGATTGCAAGCCAACCAAGTTTGCTTGCGATCCCACGAGTGAAGCTGGGTAGTGGGACTGCAGGGTTTTTCATAACCGCTGTTTTTGCATATTTTTCTAGCTCACTGAGGCTGTCGATGTCTCCGTGTGAAGCAAGGAGAACTCCGACCCGTTCGACTTGAGAACGCTTTTGCAGGGACGGTAGGTCTTTTGGCTTCTGTTCACTTAGCATTTGGAGCAGGGCTTTGCCATCTAGCATGTGCGAGGGCTTATCTAGTCGCTGTAGCGAAATGTAATCACCAATCCCCCAAATATTCGCTTTAGCACGTTTTGGCTGGATTTTTTCTGCAGATTCATGTGAAATCTTTGCAGAATT
>JABSRF010000299.1 GCA_013215275.1 Oligoflexales bacterium
TTTTCAAGTACAATTTTTCTTTGAATTTTGGACGGCAAGATTAATTTTGCATTTTCTTATTGAATTCAAGAAATTCTCGCAGGCGGGGAATCATACGCGGATCAAATACCTTCAGAAACACAACAAAAACATAAAAAACCTCAGATTCGAGCAGCAAGCATAAGCATCTTATTATATTGATATTTGCTCGCTTAGGAGGCGTTTTCACCCCATCAGTATTCGAGCTTTCAACATTTTAACTCAAACTCACATTGGGTTTGTGAGTATTTTTTGATAATTGTTGTCAATTAGAAATTGTTCGGTCATGTTGTTTGGCGTGATATTATCCTTACTCCCTGGAGGCTGCAACTTTGAAGCTAAGCGAACTCCCTCTCGAATGCCCTGCTAAGATAGTCGGATTTGTAGGTCAAGAATCGAAGCAACAGGAAGGCTTATTGCAGTCGATTGTGGCCATGGGTTTGTGCCCTGGCTGCGAAGTAACGATTAAACACGTAGGGCCATTCGGTAAAAACCCAATTGCAGTGAGCTGCCGTGGGTCACTTATAGGAATTGGCTTAGAAGAATCCGAAGTGATCGAGGTGGAAAGGAAGTACCCATGAGTGTGATTGCACTTGTTGGCGCACCAAATACAGGTAAATCTTCGTTATTCAGTGCTTTGACTGGGACACGGCAGAAGATCGGTAACTACCCGGGTGTTACAGTCGAAAAAAAGCATGGCTTCTTAACAACTCCATCAGGCAGAAAAGTAGACCTCATCGACCTGCCAGGCACCTACAGCCTAGCCCCTCAAAGCCCAGATGAAAAAATTGTAGAAGATTTCCTCAAAGGAAAAACAGGGAATATAGAAAAACCTGATTTGGTTTTGGTCGTGATCGATGCGACGAATTTGTCACGGACCATGAGCATTGCTTTATCGCTTAAAGAGCAGGGCTTTCCGTTCATGGTTGCCCTCAACATGTACGACCTTGCTAAATCCAAGGGCTTGAAACTCGACCTAATCGCCCTTGAGAAAGAACTAGGCGCCCCAGTGGTGCCTACCATAGCTGTTAAACGCGACGGCCTAAGGGGCCTTCTAAATAAACTTGATAGAACCTTAGATCATGGACAGGGAAATGCCCAGGAGTTTCCAAGTCACGACTGGAAGCTCTCGGTAACGGATTTAATTGACACCCAGCAGCGTGTAGATGAGATCTTAAAGCGAGTCGTTCGTGCCCCCACCCAGGCTGACAAAGTCACCCAAGCAATCGATCGGGTGTTACTGCACCCATTTTTTGGTGGCTTGATCCTTATGGGTATCCTATTCACCATGTTCCAAGCTGTATTCTCCTGGGCAGAAAAGCCGATGGAACTGGTAGAGCAAGGCATCACAGGAATTTCAAGCTATGCTGGCTCGCTGTTCGGCCCCGGCCTTCTACAAAGTTTTGTCTGTGATGGTTTAATTGCGGGTGTGGGCTCCGTCTTAGTTTTCCTCCCTCAAATTTTGATTTTATTTTTCTTTATCTTGCTATTAGAAAGCTCAGGGTATATGCCCCGTGCCGCATTTATCATGGACCGAGTGATGGGGATGCTCGGGCTTGAAGGGCGCTCATTTGTTCCACTCTTATCCTCATTTGCCTGTGCAATTCCTGGAATCATGGCAACCCGAACCATTGGCAACCCTAGGGATCGCCTGCTTACCATTATGGTTGCTCCCTTGATGACCTGCTCAGCGCGACTACCAGTCTACACTCTGCTCATTGGAGCCTTTATCCCAGACAGCACTGTTTGGGGGATTTTTAACCTCCAGGGTGTGGTCATGTTTAGTTTGTTTATATTTGCCGTGATCTCTGCAATGCTCGTGGCATTCGTCATCAAGACTTTTGCCTTACCAGGCCCAAAGGCAACGTTTTTGATGGACCTCCCTACCTACAAGTTGCCTCACTTCAAGTATATTTTCATGAGCCTCTTTCAACGCACAAAGGCTTTTCTTAAAAAAGCCGGGACTCTTATTTTAATGATCTCTGTGGTGCTTTGGGCTTTATCGACCTTTCCCAGACCACCAGAAAATGCTGACCAGGCCCCGATCAATTACAGTGTTGCAGGGAGAGTCGGACAGGCTATCGAGCCTCTTGTAAAGCCAATCGGCTTTGACTGGAGGATTGCCACTGGCTTAATTCCCGGCTTTGCTGCTAGAGAGGTCATGGTAGGCGCTTTGGGAACTGTATTTGCGGTTGAAGACGCTGAAGACTCTGGGCAAGCACTGTTGCAGAATCGCATTAAAAACGTATGGCCTGTTTCGACCGGTCTTGCTCTGCTGGTTTGGTATATTTTTGCTCCCCAGTGCCTTGCAACCTTCGCAGTTGCACGCCGGGAAACCAACAGCTCTAAGTGGCCTATGATCATGTTTGGGTATATGCTTGCGTTGGCTTACCTGGGAGCCTTTGTGACCTTTCATTTGTCAAGTTGGCTACTTGCGGGCTAGCAAGCTCACAATTCAGATTCAAACAAGCCAGCCGGTAAGCAGTCCTGACTCCCATCCAAAAATAGCTTTTTGTGAGTAAGGTAAACTGCATCGAGTTGACTTAAGCTTTCAAATATTTCTTGAGTCGACAGTTCATCGGGAAAGTCATCATAAATGGATGACACATGCTTCCCTACCGTAACAGATCTAGAGTACTTATATTTCTTCTTTAGCCAAGCATACTCACCAATTGGCGAATGTATGTTCCCTGCAATGACAAAGGCTTTTTGCCCCCCAATGGACTCTTCAATACTTGCGACCATGGACCGGTTTCTTTCTCTTAGTTGTTCGTTAAAGTCACTGATTTTCCAGGCTTCCATATTGTCCCAATAGTTAAATTTGGCTTTACTGAGCGTTAGCCTATCATAGGGAATGGCATTTTTAGTTGTATAAGCTGTTAAGACCATCGAAGCACAAAGGGAATCTTTTTTACCAGGATCATACACATTTCCCTTGCGTTCGAACTCCAAAGTACAGACTAGGCCCATCAACTCAAAGTATAGCTCGTTACTTTTCCCTCGATCTAGCCCCTCCAAAAGAACATAATCTCCCTCAGCAACGGTTCTTTCAATAAAAGCAAAATTATCGATCTGGTGCACCAACTCACTGTGACACTCCCCAATTAAGTAAACTGACTTTTCTGTTGAGGAGGATGTTTCATAAGAATAAAAGTGCTTATCTAAGGATTCGTCAGACTCAGCTATAGCTTTAATTTTGTTTACCAAAAACATGGCATCGTTAATATACCGCTTCTCTTCTTCATCACAATCCCGTGGTGAAGAAGAGTATCCACACTTTGAGTAATCTATCTCATTATCCCCGTTCTCACTTTCTTTTGCTTGCTCGCCTGGAGCTTTCTTTTCCAAATCAGTTGGTTCTTCCTGATTTGAATCACTCTCCGAGTCATCCGATTGACTTGCATTGACATAATTATCCACATAAACATATTTCGTTTTTTCTTTTCTGCAAGAAGGCAAACTGACAACCGAAGCAGAAACCAACAAAAGTAAAGGCAGCCTGTAATCCATAAAAATCTCCGGAAAAATATTTACAGCAACACGCTTGTTAAACTACATATATTTTATCTTTTGCAAGATATTTTTTTCATTCACGATTAAAGATCACTTTCAAACCGAATGATGTAGTTTTAGATGGCAACTTGCACCATAAAGTCACTGCTTCATTTTTCTATACATTCCGATCAACGACTAAAATAATTATTTATCCCAAAATATTTTTTCTTTAGGATACCCCGCATAAGCTAGAGCATTCGCCTAGCTTTAAACCATAAATATAAGGGGTTTTCATGGCTATCAAATTTTATTTTGGTCTGCTTCTTTGTTTCTTCAGCACCTTATCCCATGGAAAAATTCAAATAGTAAAATGGAACCAACAGACATCGTTCAATGAGGACGGTAGGATTATCCAACTTACCATCTCATCAGAGGTGAATGGCATCAAGCAAAATCAATACTACGATAAATGGACCTATAATTTTCCCAAGAGCCAGGATATCACAATACTAGAGACATCTATGGGTGAAACAAATTTCACTTCAAAATTCAAGGAAAATTCCCTGAAGTTCAAGTTTCCACCGACGAAAAATGGGGGGAAGCTAACTTTCCAGGTTAGTTATATTGTCAACAAAAGAAATGATGATCAATATGTCAGGCACGAGTATATTTCAGCTCCTTCCTTTGCAGCAGGGGCTCAGGGTTCTCTTAGGGTGACTTACCCTAGGGATTTTACTCACTACTCCCGTCACAAAGATTTCATATCTTGTGGTAAATCTTGTTTAAAATGGAAGGGCACCATCCCCCAAGATGGTATCTCTGAGAGCTTAGATTTAACTGCTAGGGAGATGCTTTTCAAAACTTCGATCACTGATGAGTATAGCAGCCAAGACAAGCTTAGCTCCTTAAAGGTCACCTTACCAAACTACTTTGAATTCGGTCCAGACACCATCAAGTCCTTGAACATGTACAGTAGTATCCAAGGGGAGCGTACTAAGACAAATGAGGAGATCAATTATCATTAACCTGAGTTCGACACTTAAGATCATGAAATATTGAGATAAATACGGTAAACTCTAGCCTCAATTTGTTGAATTT
>JABSRF010000003.1 GCA_013215275.1 Oligoflexales bacterium
GGCATCCGTTTCTACCAAAATATAGCGTTCTGATCACACATGAATAGTGGGTAGAATATTTATTTGGAGTTACCTTACTGGATATGCGAAGGGATTGATCTTCAGCCTCTTCGCTACCTTCTAAGCTTTCCATCTTTTTACCTAGTGAAAGGAAGCGAGGTGAGTGCGTCCAAGGTCAGTTAAGGACCGTCCTCTTGGTCCACGGCTTAGAAAGCCTTGATACACTAAAAATGGCTCATACACATCCTCAATGGTCGCTCTTTCCTCACCAAGGGTGATCGCAATCGCTTCGATGCCTACAGGGCCACCTTTATATCGTTCTTGAATGATCGTCAAAATCTCTCGGTCTATGCGATCGAGGCCTCCAGAGTCAATATCAAGCCGTGAGAGAGCCTCTTGCACTGTCTCTAAGTCAATTTCATCAATATCCTTCACCTCTGCAAAGTCCCAAGCCCTTCGCAAGAGGCGGTTCGCTATTCTGGGGGTGCCTCGTGATCTTTTAGCGATTTCCAAAGCCCCAGAATCACTAAGGATAATGCCTAACACACGGGTGCTTCGCTGCAAAATTTCTGTTAAGGAGGCAATGTCATAGAACATCAAGCGCTCTTGGATGCCAAAACGACTCAGGAAAGGCCTAGAGAGGCTGGACAGCTTAGTGGTTGCTCCCACTAGAGTGAACGGTGCGATATCCATCTTCACTGAACGAGCGGTCGGCCCCTGACCAACCACAATGTCGATGGCAAAGTCTTCCATAGCACCATACAAAACCTCTTCAACTTGAACCGTGAGCCGGTGAATCTCATCAATAAAGAGCAATGAGCCTGCCTCTAGCCCAGCTAATATACCTGCCAAGTCCCCTGGCTTATCAATAGATGGACCGCTAGTGGTAAAAAAAGGGACTGCAAGCTCATTGGCAACAATATGGGCTAAGGTCGTTTTTCCAAGACCCGGAGGGCCATGAAGTAAGACATGGTCGAGAGGCTTGCCACGCTTTAAGGCTGCTTTCACAAAAATTTTAAGGTTTTCTTTCGCTGCTTGCTGCCCAGGATAATCAGCAAAGGTCTTTGGCCTGATCCCATGATTGTGGGGCGAAGCCATCTGGTTTAAACCCTCGTCCCCTATCCAATCATCATCAAGCGGACTTTCTGAAAGGATCCTTTCTACTTTAACAGACTCTCTGCTGACTTCGTTCATGTACTCACCTTGACCCTAAAAAACTGTCTTTACATCAAAGGATTTTGCCTTATGCCTCGGACCCTGCGCTCCCTGTCGCTTTTTCTCTCCAGCTCCCCCAGCTATTAGCTTCAAGGCCATTTTCACGAGATTTGAAAAATCCTCTTCTTTGTGGTCTTTTTCCAAAACCTTAATCACTGGATTGATATCTTTATCCTTGAACCCTAAGTTTTCTAGGGCCGAATGAAGGTCATTCCTTAGGTATTCTTCCCAAGCAGAAACCTCCGTGTCATTCTTGCCGCTGTCTAGTCCCAAGCCGAGTTCAAGATGACCGAGGCTTCCAGGCCTATGCGTCGTCTTATTTGGGAGCTTTTCCTTTTTAGCCTTTAATTCTAGGAGGATCTTTTCTGCAGTTCGCTTGCCAATTCCGGGAACTTGATAAAAAGCCCTCGCTTCATCTTGGTCAATGGCCATATGAAGGTCAGCAACATCTAAGGTGGATAAAATTGCCATCGCAACCTTAGGCCCTACTCCGCTAATCTGAATGAGGATTTCAAAACTTTGGCGTTCTTCCCAGCTGCTGAAACCATATAGATTGATCGCATCCTCTCTCACCTTGGTATAAACCCAAAAACCTAAGAGGTCTTCACTTTGTGAAGGAAGCGACGCTAAGGTTGGAAGGGGAAGCGCTAGCTCGTAGCCTACCCCTTTGACATCTAAGATAATGCCACTTGGCATACGTTTTAGTACTTTGCCCATCAAATAAGAAATCATGAATGTTACCTTTTATGCTGCCTTTGATACGGCCCGGCTACTCGTTCAAGCCTTTACTCATAGGGCGGGCTTAGCCTTTCAATTTAGCATAGAGCTATCCTTCTTGAAGACGCTTTTCTAGCTTTTCGCAAAAGTCTTGTAAATTCTTCTTAAGCTCTTCCACCTGCTCATCCTGCTTTAGACGGTCAAGCATTCCCAACTCATTCTTAATCGTCTGCAGGTCATCTTCCGTGAGGGACCTTAAGGCAGCCGTCATATCATTGAAGTTACGCACTACAAATTTGAGATCATCATCATTCCGTAAACGCATCGTTCCATTAAAGCGTCCTAAGCTCACGACCCGCATTGACCTAACGAGGCTATACATTGGGCCTGCAATGCGATGGGTCATCAGGATTCCCATCACGCCAATAATTGCAATGTTAATCACTGCTGCCAAGATCATCGCAAACAAGATGGGAATCGGTAAGAACTTTGGAATGCGTAGGATTTGAAACTGATATAAAGGATAGAGAATGACGACCGATGTGAGAAAGGTTGAAACCAAGCCGATCACAACTGCTGACTTGGTATAACGCATCTGAAAATCGCGATTAACCAGAAATATTTTTTTATGACCTTTGCGGCTCGACATCGACCCCTCCCACCTGGCCTAGAACGATAAAAGCAAGTGGCTCAAATGTTCCTGCAATATAAAAAATTATGCCTCTTTTACTATTTTGGCATGAGATGGCTAGTTAAATCCACCGTAGCTCAACAGGGAGGTCCTACGCTTTCCTTAAGAAAAGTTACTTAAGCTCTCCTTAAAGGGAAATTAAGCGATGGTCACCTAGCAAAGATTATGGGAAAGGCAGCGGCGAGCATAGCCACCAAGGCTCGCTGCCTCTAGGCAAATGGATGATTGGAGAGTATTAGCGCTTAAGCTCAGAAACTTTATCGGTGCGCTCCCAAGGGAATTCACTGCGACCGAAGTGGCCATAAGCAGCTGTCTTACGGTAAATTGGCTGTAGAAGATGCAGGCTGTCGATAATCTGCCTTGGCTTCAAGCCAAAATGCTCTTTTACCAATTCTGCAATTTTTTCATTGCCTAGGCTAGATGTCCCGTATGTTTCTACAAAGACACTGACTGGATCCGCAACACCGATCGCGTAGGCCAATTGGACCAAACATTTCTTAGCGAGGCCAGCTGCCACAATGTTTTTGGCAATATAGCGTCCCATATAGGCTGCAGATCGATCCACCTTAGAAGGGTCCTTACCAGAGAAAGCACCCCCACCATGAGCTCCATGACCACCGTAGGTATCTACAATTATCTTTCGACCAGTAAGACCACAGTCTCCCTGAGGCCCACCAATCACAAAACGGCCCGTTGGGTTAATGTGGTACTTGGTATCCTTGAGTAAGTTTTCTGGAATTGTGCGCTTAACACACTCCTCGATGACATACTCCTTAATCTCACCATGAGAAACCTCAGGGGCATGCTGGGTTGAAATGACGACCGCATCCACTCGACTCAACTCACCATTTTTATACTCAGCTGTTACCTGGCTCTTGCTGTCAGGTCTTAGCCATTTGACTTTTTCTTCCTTACGCAGGGCTGCTAAGTTTTCCAGCAAACGATGGGAGTAGTTAATGGTTGCTGGCATGTACTCAGAGGTCTCATCACAGGCATAGCCAAACATCATTCCTTGGTCGCCGGCACCTTGCTCTGAATGTAAGCCCTCTCCTTCGTTAACACCAACGGCAATATCTGCTGACTGTTGGTCTACAGCAGTAATGATGCCACAGCTTTTAGCATCAAATCCTAGCGAACCATCGGTGTAGCCAATCTCGGTAATGACGTCTCTGGCAACTTGAGAAAAATCCACAAGGGCCTTAGAGCTGATTTCACCAGCAATGACGACCAAGCCAGTTTTTACCAAGGTTTCGCAGGCTACTCGCGACATCTTGTCTTGAGCCAAAAGAGCATCAAGAATTCCATCACTAATCTGGTCAGCTACCTTGTCTGGATGCCCTTCGCTGACCGACTCTGAGGTAAATAAATAGTTTTCATTACTCATAACAAACTCCTTTTCATCTCGACCTGCAATCCATCCGGTTTTAGATGACCCAAACCGAGCCCAAAAGCACGGCCATGCTTATCCAGCAAGAGTAACTTCTCTTGCGTACGGTTACCAATTAACTCGCCAAGTTTAGAGCCACGCACAGCAGCGAGACCGTCCTCCAACCAAATCTTTTGGCCGGATTTTAATCTAGCTATAGAGCGAGAATCCTCAATAGGCAAAGAGTCCAAACCCAAATCCAAGCTTTCCATTGGAATGAGTAAAGGTTCTCGTAACTTTCCACTTTTCTCAAGGAAATTTTCAATTTCCTCCAGAGTAAATGCATGCTCTCGATCAACCCCTGAAGACTCGCTACGGCACAAACGTGTGATCGTCCCGCAAGTTCCCAGCTTTTCCGCTAGTGTTTTTGCTGCTACGCGGACATAAGTTCCCTTAGAACACCGTAAGCGAAAAGTAACAATCTGCCCCGAAAATTCAAGAATTTTAAACTCATAGATTTCTACCGAGCGTGCGAGGGCATCCAAATCTATTTCGTCAGCCCTCCCATTTCTGGCATAGAAATATAGTGGCTTTCCCTTGAATTTTACGGCCGAATATATGGGGGGTGTTTGTTGCTGCTTCCCAACGAGGGTTTGGCTAGCTTCTTCCAAAGCCTGCCTAGTGACGTGAGAGAATGGCATTTCTTTAACCACCTCTCCATCGAGGTCAAGAGAGTCTGTTTCGCTACCTAAGCGCAAATCACATTCATAGGTTTTCGGAAGGTCTAATAGCTGATCTTGAAGCCTTGTGGCTTTTCCAAGCAAGATTGGTAAAACTCCCTCCGCAGCAGGATCTAATGTGCCTGCATGCCCCATCTTCACTTTAGAACCAATTCTTTTACTGAGCCAGCGGGACACATCCTTTGAGATCATGCCAACTGGTTTATCTACGACAAGGACCCCGCAAGGCCCCTGTGAGTGAGGAGGCTTTTCCACACATCTATCCTTTAAACTTTGTAAGGGATTTAGTTTTTGATTTGATCAAGAAGGGCTTCTATCCGCGAACCATGCTCGACACTTTCATCGTAGAAGAAGCGTAACTCAGGCACACGCCTAAGCTTCAGATTCTGAGCAAGGTGTTTCCTCAAAAAGCTTTTACTACGCTCAAGGCCAGTCTTAGCTTGGTCCTTGTGCTCTTGGTTGTATAAGCGAAAATAAACAGTAGCCAATTGCAAGTCTGCACTAACCTTGACGTGAGTGATGGTCACTCCTTCAAGCCGTGGATCACGCATTTGGTTACCCAAAAAACAACCTGCTAATAAATCTCTGATTTCGTCTGCTAAACGTTCCTGTCTTAATCCCATGTCGAATCCATCATTTCTTTCAAATTTCTTTAAAGTCCAGGGTCGCAGCAGATTCTTCAATCATATAAGCTTCAATCACATCGCCCACTTTAATGTCAGTATACCCATCAATTGAGATACCGCATTCATACCCATTCTGTACTTCTTTAACATCATCTTTAAAGCGTCTCAGCGACCCTACTTTGCCGCTGTAAATCACTATTTCATCACGGATCAGCCTCAAGAAGGAATTACGAGTGATTTTTCCATCTGTCACTGAGGAGCCCGCAATGGTACCAATTTTTGGAACATTGATAGCGTTTCTCACCTCTGCATGGCCTTGGATCACCTCGGTCTCTATTGGAGGCAGTACCCCAGCCATCAGGCTCTTAACAGCATCCACAAGATCGTAAATGATGCTAAAGTACTTAATCACAATACCGCGCTTCTCAGCCATATCTGCACAGGCGTTAGGAGCCCTGACATTAAACGCTAGGACCACGCCCTGGCTCGTCTCAGCAAGGTTGAGGTCACTTTCGTTGACTCCACCAACAGCCTTATGAACGACCATATTCTTGACTTTATCGGTGTTCAATTTATCAAGGGCTGAGATAATCGCTTCAACACTACCCTGGGTATCTGCTTTGATAACAAAGTTAACGACCGGTATTTCTTCGGAGTTTACCTTACCAAGTAACTGATCCAGAGTTGCTGCTGCAGAGCTACCTTGCCTCTCTTCATCTTCTTTAGCCCGACGAAGATCAGCAACCTCGCGACCAAGCTTCTCATCAGTCACAGCATTAACCTGGTCACCTGACATTGGAACTTCCGTGAGGCCAATGATTTCTACCGGGGTAGAAGGATAGGCCTCCGACAAGCTCTGCCCAAGGTGATCGGTCATAGCTCTGACCTTACCCGTTACCTTACCAGCAACGATAAAGTCTCCCGTTTTCAGGATACCTCTGGTCACCATGATCGTTGCAACAGGACCACGCCCTTTATCAAGGTGAGCCTCGACAATGGCTCCCTCTGCTCGGCAGTCAACGGGTGCCTTAAGCTCCAACATTTCAGATTGTAGTTGAATCGCTTCTAGCAATTCATCAATCCCCTCACCTTTGAGCGCGGAGACCTTAACAAACTGTATCTCACCACCCCATTCTTCCGCTTGAACACCATGCTCACTCAGCTCAGTGTATAGACGGTCAAGGTTTAGGTTTGGCTTATCAATCTTATTGACCGCGACAATGATCGGAACCCCTGCATTTTTTGCATGTGAAATGGCTTCGATCGTCTGCGGCATCACCCCATCGTCTGCAGCTACAACGAGTACGACGATGTCGGTAATCTGAGCACCCCGAGCACGCATAGCTGAGAATGCAGCATGGCCAGGGGTATCCAGGAATGTAAACTTAAAGTTATCGCGATTGACGGTGTAGGCACCGATGTGCTGGGTAATTCCGCCAGATTCACCACCAGCGACATTTGACTTGCGGATGACATCGAGAATCGATGTTTTACCATGGTCAACATGCCCCATAACCGTAATGATCGGTGCTCTGCCAACAACTTGGCTACCGTTGTTCTCGGCACTAAGCACATCTTCGACGGTTTTTTCGACATTCTTGCACTCGTAGCCATACTCTGTCGCAATCAAAGTTGCTGTGTCGAAATCAATATTCTGGTTCACCGTCGCCATAACACCCTGGCCCATCAATTTTTTGATGAGTTCGGAGGCTTTAACGCTAAGCTGCTTAGCCAAGTCTCCAACGGTAATCTGTGCCCCATCTATCTTCACAACCCTATAGGCTGCCCTAGGAGTTGTAATCTGAGTGGTTTTAAGATCCTTCCTTCGTTTAGCATCCTTTTTTCTTTGCTGAGTCGAAGGAGTATAAATGGTGCGACGCTTTCTATTCGCACTGGCATATGGCTCAGCATCAAGGCTTGAAGAATCGTCGAGCAAATCACGCATTGAAATCCTGCGCTTACTGCTAGGGATCGATTTATTCACCTTCTCGTCTTCTTCTTTACGAGTTTGGTGACGTTCTTTGCCCTTTTCTTTTGACCATTTATAGCCACTGCCTCCTAAGCCGTCGTCAGATGACTCTTCAAAGCCACCACGGGCATCGGCCGAAGGTCCTTTTGCCTCTTTCTTCTCGGCTCCGCGCCCTTCATTTTGGCCCATTCGTGGACTAACCCCGATGCCAGTTACACGAACCCCACGGCTGTCTTCTCGCCTAGAAGTTCTCTGCCTTGCTTCTTCGGTGGCCTTGGTGGCTTCTGTTTCTTCAACAGTGGCCTTGCGTACAATGGTTGCACCAGAAAAGCTCTTTTTCTTGGTAGCACTGCGCGCTTTGACTTCTTTCTCTTTATCCTTTTCTCGGTCTTTTTCCTTCTGGCGATCGCGCTCTTTAGGCTTGGCTGCTGCACTGGCACTTAGGTCAACTTTTTTAGCCATTTGGGTTGCTTGGCCAATCGGGGGCATCTTTCTATCTTTGTTTATGCCTAAGGCTATTCCACCTTTCACGTCTTTATTTGCTTCCTTTAAGTCTTTCCCTGTAGTGCTTGCTTCCGTTTGAGCAGGAGCTGCTGAAGGGGGGGGTGTAGCAGGTTTAGCCGCAGCATCATTAGCGAGGGCACCCTGCTTTTCCTCAGAAGGTTGAGGTGTAACTTCGCTGCCAGCTTTCATGCTTTCCAGCGAATCTTCTTTTTGATCTTTTGCTACACCTGCTTCAACCTTATCCGAAGCTTTAACCTCTTCCGTCATCTCAGGGGAAGCAGCTTTTTCAGTAGGTTTCGGAGCATCAGCAGCAAGCTTGCTTGCTTCAGACTTGGGTTTTTCTAGGGAGGCAGCCTCTGCAGCTCCCCCATCATCCAATCCTTTAGCAGCAGTTGGCGTTTCTATTTTCTGCTCGGCCGTAACAGTTCCTTTGGGCTTAACTGTAGCAGCCTCGTCAGTGACCGGAGAAGCTGTCGATTTAGGGTCGGCAGCTTGTACGGCTGTTTTCGCTTCTTCGTTTTTGGGTTCGGATTCCAATTTTGGGGAAGGTTTTGATGCAGCTTCTGGCTGAGCTTGCACCTTTTCAACCTTATCTGAAAGCTCTGGGCTTTGTGGTTTTTCAACCTGCGCAGCTGCTAGCTCTGCGGTTTGGCCAGATGCGGCTGTATCCTCACTAGGAGCCTTAGCATCAGTAGCAGCTTTACGACGCCTTCTTACAACGACCTTGGGTTTGCTAGTTTCCATGCTGGCTCTAATTTTTTCAATTTGCGCTGCCGTCAAGGTGCTTTGATGACTTGGAACCTGAATTCCCAAGTCCTTCATTTTGGCTAAAAGCGCTTTACTTTCCATTTTCAGTTCGCGAGCAAGCTCATAAACGCGAATCTTTGCCATTCAAAACCCTCTTTATACGTTGGAAAGGCGTAAGCCCCGTACCCCTAGAATTGGGGGTAGGTTATCCAAAAACTACATTTTCATTCAAGTTTTATCTTCAGCAACTAACTGCTCTTGCAAATAGCGATCAGCGGCGATTTGCACCGTCCTTGCGATACCAAGGGATAAATCGGCTTTTTGAGCAACTTCGTCAGCAGAGTCAGCGATGATATCACCGATGGTTCCGTATCCAGCATCAGCAAGGGCATGAGCTGTCGCTTCACCTACTCCCTTAAGCTTCATAAATACTTCAATCCGATCTTTTCTAATATCGTCTTCAACCTTATTGATGGTTTCTTCTGGTATCGGAGCAGCGGCTGCATCCTCAGCGCTGTATTCATCTGTATCCTGAATTACGCCAGTTTCAAGTTCTTTAGCCTTTTCAGCTGCAGCCTGCAATACTTTTTCCGCATCGGACTCATCAAGGTTTAATAGACGTCCTAGAGCACGTGGGCTAACTTCAGCGAGTTCAGCAAGCGTTTTGATTCCTTCGTGGACCAAGATACCAGCGTGCATATCTCCAAGCCCCTCCACAGAAGCAAGCACAGACTTAACTCCTGCAAGTTGCTCTTCAAGTTTCGCCTCACTCTTAATATCCAGACGCCAGCCAGTCAACTGAGCTGCAAGCCTAACATTTTGTCCACGCTTACCAATGGCTAATGAAAGCTGATCTTCAGCTACGATCACCTCCATTGCATGGCGCTCTTCATCTACGATGACTTTGCTCACTACAGCGGGAGCTAAAGCGTTACAAACGAGCTTAGCTGGATCCTTGTCCCATGGGACAATGTCGATTTTTTCGCCATTCATCTCTTGAACTACCGCTTGAACCCTAGCGCCCTTCATACCGACACAAGCTCCAACTGGGTCGACTGAGCTGTCTCGGGAGTAAACTGCGATTTTTGATCGAAGCCCAGCATCTCTGGCTGCAGACTCAATACTAACGATGCCATCATAAATTTCTGTGACATGCTGCTCAAAAAGCCTGATAAGGAATCCTGGATGCGCCCTTGACATGACAACCTGAGGGCCACGCGAAGATCTCTTAATCTCGACAACATAACCCTGGATTCTGTCTTTTGGCCTAAAGCGCTCGCCTTGCATTTGTTCTCTAACAGGAACCACAGCCTCTACGCGACCTAGGTCGACAATAATATCATTACGCTCAAGTCGTCTAACATGACCGCTTAAAATCTCTCCGACTCGTTCCTTGAACTCTTCAAAGACCTGAGCTCTTTCAGCGTCACGCACTTTCTGAACGATAATCTGCTTAGCAGACTGAGCAGCTATTCTCCCGAACCGAGCCGTATTAATCTTAATACCTAAGGCATCACCTATTTCAGTATCAGGATCTAACTTTTTTGCATCTGTCAGTTCGATCTCTGTTTCATTGCCATTCCCATCTTCTTCTGCAGTGGAGTCATCAGCAACGACGTTCCTAAACTGAAACAGCTCGATTTCATCCATTTCTTCATTGTAGGTGGCTTCTAAATCGGCATTAGTCCCGAAGTCCCTCCTAGCTGCATGAAGAATTGCTTGTTCGAGTGCATCGATAATGACTGCCTTATCAAGGTTTTTATCCTTGCTAACAACAGAAATGACGTCACTTAATTTGCTTCCTTCCCCGGTTCCTTCCAAAAAGGACATGGGCTATTCCTCTTATATTTAGTGATTATGACAATGAATTTAGGATCCCTTCGCACTCGTAACGAATACTAAGAATCCCAATTAAACACAATATTTGCTTTGTGGATCAACGATAGGGGAATTGAGTACTCTTCCTGCTCACACTCTAAGAGCAGCTCCTCATCGTGGACCCTGGTAAGAGTTCCCTGAAGTTTGCGCTTTCCATTTAGTGCTTGTGCTAGATGGACCGAGACTTCTTTCCCAATTGATTCCTCAAAATAGATAGGACGTCTAAGTGGTCGTTCAACCCCAGGGGAGCTCACTTCTAAATTATAGCCCCCTGCCTCCATGCCTTCAATACAGCTCACATCCTTTAAGAGGCTGTTAGCCTTGACACAGGCTTCCATATCAACTCCAGAAGGGTTGTCTACATACAAACGCAAGAGTTGATCGTGCTCGTTCCACTCAGCTTCAATGCACTCAAAACCTTCAGGGTCTAAATAACCCTGAGCTACATCCATGATTTTATTAAGTTCTTCTCGTCTCAATAAAAATCCACCTAATAAAAAAGCCTGGGAACATCTCCTCTTTGAGGTGACGCCAGGCCTTTAAGACCAAATCAATTTCCAGTAAAATCTATGGAATTGATCCCAAATAAATACTAGCAGAAAAACGACCAAACTAGCGTCAGCTATTTCAGCCGTCGATACAGTTTTTTAATCCTGCTTCCTAACAGCTATGCTTTACCATAAGTACAGCCTAGAATGCAATCTATAACTAAAAAACTTTTATTTAACTAGCATCATAGCATATTTCAAGTAGACAACAAGCTGGAGTAAAAAATTTACTTTCTCTCTTAAGATCTGCCTGCTTTCTTGTAAATACCCTATTTGATGGAAGCTTGAAGCAATAAATCGAAGAACCGAAGTTTGACAGGACGTTTTCATTCACACGGTGCTAAACAAGTCATGACTCACAACTATTCCCTATGTAACAGATGTTATCATCAAACCCTCTAAACTCATTCTGCTGTCTAAGCCAGACAACAAAATTTCTTAGTGAGTAGATTTGCGTAAAGCTCTTATCGTGCTCACTCATCCTTATGCCAGTAATAACCGGACTGGTGCTTAGCTCACCATCATTGCCATAGAGATTGTCTTCTGGTAGCTCTGAAGAGTATAGGATGCGCACACCAACAGGCACCAAACTAGCCCACGATTTCTTATCAAGCCTGAACCCTTGCTTCATCTTTGACGCATTAATCGTCTCTATATTTTTGTGATTAACAACCAAAGAGGAGCCTGATTTAAGGATATTTTTGCCCTCTATGATCGTAAATCCATTAATGATGGAATGCCCGTTTTTCCAAACATGCCCTCCTAGGCTCCTAGCTGCACCCGACTGTGTGCTTTTAGAGATCGTTAAAACCTCTTGTAGCACCCACTCTCCTTCCAAGGGCTCGAGAGGCAAGTATGAACCGAAATTCCCATAATCGCAGTAAGCCAGGTTTGTATTTACCAAGTTTAGGGTGCGATCAAAAGGATTGAACCTCAACACACAAGATGGATCCCCTCCATGATTTCTGAAATAATCATGACCTGCAGTGGCTGTGATACTCGTAAAATCAAGGCCAATCAGACTATTATCGGTCACCGGCCGCTCAATCGCAATTCCAGCAACCTTCCCTTGAGCGTTTAAGATTGGGCCTCCGGACATCCCATCTTCGGCAAATAGGGCATCATTTTTTTCAATTTGCCTCAGCTTAATTTTTGCTATAGGTCCAAAATTGGACGTATCTTCGGTGGGATACTCTGCGAGAAATCCATCTTTTGAAATAAGGTTTGCGCCACCCTCGCTGCTAAAACCTAGTATTCTTACAGCATCACCCCCATCTAAACTTGAGCTAAATTCTAGACCTTCGATATCATGACAATATGACACTCCTTGCTCTTTCATGGTCGCTGGTAGACCGATTGAGTTCAGATAAAGCACAGCAACATCAGACTCTTCGTTTTTTGCAAGCAGGGTTGCTGCTCCTCGATAAATCGTAGATCCATTGAACTGAATATTAAAAACATTGCTATGTGTAAAAAGGGAGTTGTCCCTCTGAAACCCTCCAAAAGAATCTGCGTCATTGTTTGACAAGAAACCTGAAGGGAATAGATGAGCTGCCGTCACAATGAAAATACCATCACAGGGAAGGTTAGCTAGTTCATATTGACTCGGAAAAATAGCAGCCAAAGGTCCTAATTCCTTGACTAGGAAACCAGAACCCAAAGTGTATCCGCCACTTTTGGTGATGCGCACGACTTTTCGGTCTAGTGTCGAGCCTAGATCTTCTTGCTGCGTCGATCTGACGATTTTTTGTTTGAAATCAAACTCTTCAGAAACTGGCTTCTGTAGCTGCTCAGGCCTTTGATTTCTGCTATCTGGCAGAATTATCCAAAAAACAGCATTGGGATGAATCACCTCTCCTTGCCCTGCTTTATAGGCCATTGCAATCCCTAAGGCACCTGAGGGAATACTACGCTCCACATCTAAGTAAGCGACACAACGATACCCCAGCAAGCGCCCCTCTTCATTAAAACTAGGGTTATGATCGCAAACAGGCTTACTAATCGATAGAAACTCATTACGCCACTCCTCAGTGTAAGCTTGAAGCATACCTCGATACCAAGGACCACGCACATAGACTTTAATGACATTAGAATCTACTTTTTTGTTGTAATACTGCTCTATTTTATAAAGCCTATTACGATCCTCTCTTTCAAGAACTGCTGGGATTCCTGGTGGATAAATATGCTTTGACAAAGGCCTCCACATGACTGAACTTTTTAATTGGATTGAGTTCTCATAGGTAAATTCTGATCCAAAAGCTTTAGAACCGCTAAAGCCAAGAAGTAATATTAAGAAAAGTCTCCAAACTTTTTGTGAGGTCAAGCCCTCATCGTGGTCACCAAAACCAAGATAATGATTCACAATGTATCCTTTCTTTATGGAGGCATCAGTTTATAAGAGTTTTGGCAGCATAATACTCTTATTTCTAATTTTAAAATTGAAAGCTTTTGCTGATATTATATGCATGTACGAGTTGTGATCTACATTAAAAATGAAGCATGCAAGCCGAAACCACCATACAAATCCGATAAAAAAGAGCAAAATTTGGATTATTTCTATTTATTTAAATTAAAAACACCCAGGCTTAACCATTAGAACCTTATTTGTATTGAGCAAAGCTTTCGATATTTGCTAAATATAAAATAAAGGCAGGATTGAACATGAAGAAATGGGACAGCATCATCAAAGAGGCGAGAAACTGCCACACCAAAGAGTCATGGGAAAAACTCTTTACAAAATATGGTCGCACGATTACTGCAAGCAACACATCAAAACCCATAGAGGAACTCTTTAAGCTTTTAAGATCGGATCCGCAATCGTTACAGTATAATCCATTTATTTTCGCCACATTAATCAAAGCATGCTTATCATGCTGGAACCTTGAGTTAGGCAAAACCATTTGCTTATTCGCAAGAAGCATCAATGTCCCTGATTTCACGATACCAGCCGCTCAGCTTTTCTTGGAATGCGGGGAGCCTCACCTTAGTCGGGAAATTTCGCAGAAATCACTGCGCTTATCAAATCTGGATCAAAAACAACGCCTACAGTTGCAAGTCTTAGTCTGTGGAAGCTACGCAGAAGAGGGCCTTGTCAATAAAGCAAGTAGAATGATGAGCAAGCTTTATACCTCCATAGAGGCGTCAAGCTTGAAATTGAAAGATGAGGGGGACTTAAAGGTTCAGCTCGCTAGGATGCACTTTTTTCTTGGACAGTACCAAAAGGCAAGCGAGCTGTTTCGGGAGTCCTCATTCAAGTTCCTTAAGCTAGAAGATTGGGAATCTGCAGCTAGAGCTCTATTCAATACTGCTGCCTGCGCTCAAAATGCCGGAAAGCGCCCTGTAGAGCAAGCTTACTCCTTTGTTGAAGAGAGCCGTCTCCTTGCGGAAAAGCACGATCTTAAGGGGCCACTATCACATTGCGAAGCGTTTTATGGCTTGGACGCTTACAATCACGGAAACTTTTCAGAGGCTAGGGATCACTTTCGTAAGGCATTATCCTGCTTACCTGCCACAGATAAAAGCTATCGTAGGCTCCACATCATCTCGATGCTTACGCTTAGCTATTTAGCCTTAGGTCGTTATAGGCTTGCAGAAAAATTTGGTAAGCAAACTCTAGATTTGGCGGCACTTGATCATTCAAACCGCTACCATAGCCGCTATAAAAGCCTCGAGGCCGAGTTAGTATGGGAATCAGGAAGGCCCATGGAGAGCCAAGCACTCTTGCATAAGGTTGTCCAATCTTACAAAAATCAAGGGATTCATACCCTGGAGGATCTTTCTTCTTACAGCCGCTATTTGCTTCAGTCTGCTTACTTGGGAGAGAATTCAACACATCCAAAAGTAACCATCTGTTCCAATTTGAACAAGCATATGTTCACCTATCTGGACTACCTATTTGCACAAGGTCAAAGCAGCCTTAGTTTAGGCCAGTATCAACAAGCTGAGGAAAGGTTTTCCGAAGTTCTGCAGTATGCAAAAAAAACCGAGGACCGGTTCCACAAGTCTATTGGCCTGCTTGGTCTTATCCAGTGCCAACTAGCACAGGAATCTATTGAATCCAGCTTTTTACATTATCTCAACGAATTTAAGCTAACGATTCGGAAAATGGCAGACACTCCCTTAAGGGCCAAGCATGAGATCATCATGGCTGCCTATGCGTATCGATCAGGTGATTTTAAGGAGTGCTACTGGATCTTAAAATCTACTTCAAAATATTCAAAAATAGGTTTCGCCGATAATTTTGCTATAAAATGCTGGATAGCAACGATTGAAGGAAAATCATACCGCCTTATCCATCAATGGCAGTCAGAAATGATCGCTCGCTACACTCGGATCTACTTTGCCCCAAGCTTAAGGGTTGTCGATAAAAATAAATACTGCATCAGCAACTATTATGAGGTTGACCTAAACCGCTTCCCTGCCTTAGCTGATCTATTTGATTTTCTTCTTAAGCAGCTGAATTTTTCAAGCGATCTTAAAAATGTTCAGGAATACGTATGGAAACAAAGCACCCATACGCAAGGATGGCAACAAAAAATTAGAAACTCAATCATGAGGCTTCGTACCCTTTTTCCCTACACGATTGCCCCACTCATACTTCATAGATCAAACATTCATCTATTTAATGAGGCGATTAAGCTATATCCGGTCAAAAAAGGGGGAACAGAAAGAGAGAATGAAATATACCACCTGCTATCAGGGAGTCAGCTTACCACGTCACAAATCAGCGAAAGGTTTGCTATTTCAAAAGCCACCACTAAACGTGTGCTACAAAACCTCATTGCGCAGAATAAAATCAGGACTCTGAGGGATGGTCGGCATATATTTTATATATCCAATTAGTGAGCATCAGGAAATGAAAGAGCAATGATTTCGATAATACAATTAGACAGCTTCTTGCGCTACAACGATGCTTTTAGCAAGGATATAGGGAAGGCCTTTTTTTCCATAATCAACCACACCTAATATCTTTACCTCTTCTCCCTTTAGATTTTCTTCGCCAATCTTATCGTAAAAATCGAGATCTGTTAGTACCACCAGCATCCTAGCTGTGTTATCCGATAAAACCATGTAGGTTTGGTAGGAGCCGATCTCCATAATCGTTCCCTTGAGCATCACTTCTTGCCCAAATAAGAGGCCTTTATCTAAATGAATCTCTTTCATGGTTACTTGGCTTGGAGCACTAAAAAGAGTTCCACCAACCATTTCAAATGACTGATAATCGATGTATTTTTTGAGCTGATTGCTTTGTTTACAAGCGCCCAAAACACTCATGACAAGTATAATAATGATTGATTTAATCATGCTAGTAACCCCGCCGTTTTCTTATATCATAGCACAGAAAAGACGAGTCAAAAGGTAGGCAAAAAAAACAGGCAACTTGGACATACTGCCAATTGCCTGCCTATTTCTATTTAGAATCTACTTAGACTACTCTGCAGCCTTAGCTTCCTCTACTTTTTCTTCCTTCTTGCCTTCATTGTCACGAAAGTCAACCAACTCAAGGTTACACATATCGGCACCATCGCCAAAACGCTCACCATATTTGACTATACGGGTATAGCCACCTGGACGGGTTTCAAATCTCTTTGCTAATACTTTGCAGACTCTGCCAGCAGCTTCTTTACCAAAAAGGTATGCTTCAAGCTGTCTACGTGAGTGCAGCTCTTGTCTCTTGCCCAAAGTGATTAATTTCTCGACAATTGGCTTTAATTCCTTAGCTTTAGGAACGGTGGTATGAATCTTTCCGTGGGTTAGAAATGATGTCGCCATGTTCCTAAGCATAGCCCTTCTATGAGAGCTTTCTCTTCCTAGTTTTCTGTAGCTTTTTAAGTGACGCATATGGATTGCCTCTTCATGCTTCTATTGTTCGTTTTCTACGGACTCATCCTCGTTCTGCCTTAGCATACTTGGGTCGAAGCCTTCAATCTTCATCCCAAGAGATAAGCCCATTTCAACGAGAATATCCTTAATTTCGTTCAAAGATTTTCTACCGAAGTTCTTTGTCTTCAACATGTCTGCTTCGGTTTTAGTTACTAATTCACCAATATACTTAATATTTGCGTTTTCGAGGCAGTTAGCTGCCCTGACGCTAAGCTCAAGCGCATCAACCGTTTTGAACAAATGCTCGTTCAACTTAGGCTTGTCTTCCTTGAGGCTCTCTTGCTCTTCTTCCTCTTCCGTTTCATCAAAATTGATGAATGTCGTGAGCTGCTCTTTCAATATCTTGGCAGCATAAGCTACTGCATCGTCGGGTCTAACTGCACCGTTTGTCCAAACTTCTAAAGTTAGTTTGTCATAATCGGTATCCTGCCCAACCCTTGCGTTTGATACGTTATAAGCGACGCGTCTGATGGGTGCGAAAATTGAATCAATCGCTATAAACCCTAGCGGAAGATCATCGCTTCTATTTCTGTCGGCAGATACATAGCCTCGACCGTGGCGGACAATCAGCTCCATGCTGATCTTTGCTTCTTCGTTAAGAGTACAGATCACCTGATCTGTGTTAAGCACTTCAACATCGCCATTCGTTTCGATGTCGGCTGCCGTTACGACTTTTGGACCTTCGGCCTTTATCCTTATCGTTGCATCCGTCTCGCCGAGATACCTTAGGTTGACCTGCTTGATATTAAGGATGATGTCGGTAACATCTTCTTTCACGCCCACGATTGTGGAGAACTCATGCTCAACAGAGTTGAACCTTACAGCAACTACCGCAGACCCGTTGATACTTGAGAGAAGTACCCGACGCA
Source organism: Oligoflexales bacterium (assembly GCA_013215275.1). Classification (GTDB taxonomy): domain Bacteria; phylum Bdellovibrionota_B; class Oligoflexia; order Oligoflexales; family Bog-1112; genus JABSRF01. The sequence goes on from JABSRF010000003.1 coordinate 17,754, forward strand.
AGGAGTTACCTAGAGACAAACCATATCCTCGTTCTAGGGGCTTTGCTACGAACTTGCCGTAAGTTGGTATTAGCTTTTCAGCTTCTAAACTTTTAGGCTTAATCAATTCTTTCCAATTTCGATGCATCGAAGCTTCTCCGTATCACTTTGGCTACCTGGCATTTTAAGGGCAAATATCAAATAAGGTCTCTTGTGGCAGAAGTACAACCAAACACTTGATCCTACCGTAAACAACCTTCGCTAAGACACTGTCCTTAAGCAGATTACATTTTACGATCTTCAGATAATTATTTACCACCATTATGGTAACTTCAACCTTTTGTGAAAATAATCCTGAACGTATCTTTGTCAAAAATTTTTCAGCATTCCAGGATTATGGTGTATGGCGAAGATACCAGACCTTGTTCGTATTGGATCATCTAGCGCAATTAAGCTACCCGATGTTCCGATACGAAATTAGACCCTTCTCCTTTTAGGAGGTCTACACCCATTGTGAGGGATAGGAGTCACATCTTTAATCATAGCAATCTTAAGCCCAGTAGAGCCAATAGCCCTTACAGCACTTTCACGGCCAGCACCAGGGCCCTTTACAAGAACAGAAACCGTCTTCATACCGGCATCCATTGCTTTTCTCGCACAATCTTCTGCTGCTACCTGAGCTGCGAAAGGAGTGCTCTTCCTTGAACCCTTAAAGCCTTTACCACCAGCAGTCGCCCAGCAAATAACCTCACCATTCACATCGCTAAATGTGATGATAGTGTTGTTGAAAGTCGCTTGAATATGAGCAACCCCTATTGGGATATTTCTTTTAGCCTTCTTTTTCTTCTTAACTACTTTGGCCATTGTTTTACCTTTCGCCACCTATCATGAGCATTAAAGCTCACATGAGTTTAATGCCTATTTAGTCGCTTTTTTCTTGTTAGCTACAGTTTTACGCGGACCTTTACGGGTACGTGCGTTGGTCTTTGTTCTTTGACCTCTAGCTGGCAAACCCATGCGATGACGTAATCCCTTGTAATTACCCAATTCAACGAGGCGTTTGATGTTTAGCGAAACTTCTCTACGAAGGTCACCTTCCACAGTGTAATCACTGTCGATGATCTTTCTTAGAGAGTTAATCGCGCCCTGATCGAGTGCACCCGCCTTAATCATTGGATCAAGACCAGACTTTTCGACTATCTCGAGAGCTGCCTGTCTTCCAATTCCGTAGATGGAAGTTAAAGCGATATCGATTCTTTTGTGTCCAGGTAAATCTACACCTGCAATACGAGCCATATTCCTAACCCTATCTGTTTGAAAAAAAGGCCGTTCTGCCTTTTGTTGTTTATCCCTGACGCTGTTTATGCTTAGCCACTTCGCAGATAACACGGAGCACTCCGTGACGACGAATTACCTTACACTTGTCACAAATTGGCTTTACGCTAGCACGAACTTTCATAATTTCCTCAATTCGACTACTGAATCATTTATAATTACTTTTTAGATCGGTAAACGATTCGTCCTCGACCCAAATCGTATGGAGATATTTCTAACTTAACTTTATCGCCTGGCAAAATCCGTATGAAGTGCATACGCATTTTTCCACTGATATGTGCTAATACTTCATGGCCGTTTTCCAACTCGACCTTGAACATCGCATTCGGTAAAGGTTCCTTTACCGTTCCTTCGCACTCTATGACGTCTTCTTTTGCCATTGTCTCTCCGCACCTACATTTTTTACTTACAATAGGATTTGATGATAACGTTTCCCGACATAGAGGGGATCGCCGCACAATATAACAGATCAAAGCAAGATGCAAGCTGCATCTTTTAAGCCTGATATTAGCTTTAGTTACGCTATCTTACCACTTTACCGCGAGCCTTTTAGGTCTTCCACGATGCCTTTGATTTCGTTAAAGACATCTTTAGGGCCTTTTGTGCCATCGATCTTGTAGTAGAGTTTCCTATCCTGGTAGTAATTCAAAACGGGTGCTGTTTGGTTTTCATAAACTTCTAGCCGGACCCGAATTTTATCCTCTTGATCATCAGTTCTCGTGATGACCTTTCCGCCACATTTATCACAAACTCCCTCAACACTCGGTGCCTTGTGCTGCATATGGTACGTTTCACCACAATTGCTGCAAACACACCTGCCACCTAAACGGCCAAGAAGTTCGCTTTCGTCTACATGGATATGGATAGCTCCATTGACTGGATAAACGCTCTCTAACTCTTCTAAGGTATTTGCCTGAGACAAGTTTCTCGGGTATCCGTCAAGAAGCACAACTTCTTCGGAGTGGGAAGCTAGCTCTTCCTTTAATATACCTAGCAGAACATCGTCGGGAACCAACTTACCTTCACTGATAAACGCCTCGGCTTCCTTACCAACCTTGGTTCCAAGGGATATTTGTCGCCTAAGCGCGTCCCCTGTTGAGATCTTGTAACAACCAAGACTTTCAACAAGTAAATCAGCTTGAGTTCCTTTTCCAGCGCCTGGAGCACCAATCAAGACAAAAATCATATACCGCCACCTCTCCTGGCTTTGATGGTCCCTTGTTTAAGGAAGGCATCGTAGCGAAGAGACTGTCTATGAGCATCTATTTGCCTAAACGTTTCTAGTGCAACACCTACCACAATCAGCAAACTAGTTCCTCCGAAGTAGAACTGAACATTAAAACGTCCGGTCAAAATCGTTGGAAATACACAAATTGCGGAAAGGTAAATACCACCTACCAAGGTAAGGCGATTAAGCACCTTATGCAGATATTCTGCAGTCCTGGCGCCAGGCCTGATACCAGGCACGAATCCACCATGCTTCTTCAAGTTCTCAGCGACATCATCAGCCTTGAAGGTGATTGAGGTGTAAAAGAAAGCAAAGAAAACAATCAAGCTTACGTAAACCGTGTTGTACAACCAGCCACCAGGTATAAATGCCAAATTAATGAATTCAGCGATAAAGCTATCTGGTTTAATGGCTGCAATGGTTACGGGAAACTGTAACAGTGAGCTTGCAAAGATCGGTGGAATAACACCTGCAGTGTTAACCCTAATTGGTAAATGAGAAGACTGGCCACCGTATATCTTACGGCCAACCTGCCTTTTTGCATACTGAACAGGAATCTGTCTTGCTCCCTGCTCCATAAACACGACACCAGCTACCACAGCGACACATACGGTTGTCATCAATATGATTCTGAACAGATCCATCTGTTGGCTGGTGTACTGGGTGTAAGTGTTGGCCACCACACCCGGCAAGCCTGCAACGATACCGGCAAAGATGATCAATGAGATACCGTTGCCGACACCTTTTTCTGTGATCTGCTCACCTAACCACATAACAAATGCGGTACCTGCAGCAAGTGATATAACGGTCATCACCTTCCAAAGAAGGCTCGCATCCATCACAAGTGGGCCGCCGTTGAATTCTGAACTAGCTAATGTCGCTGACATCATATAGCCCTGAATAACTGCAAGCAGAACAGTACCATAACGAGTGTATTGAGTGATCTTTTTCCGCCCAGCTTCGCCCTCTTTCGATAGCATTTCTAAATCAGGTACCACAACGGTTAAAAGCTGGGAGATAATTGATGCAGAGATGTAAGGCATCACACCCAAGGCGAATACTGAGAATCGCTCAAGTGCACCACCGGAGAACATGTTAAACATGCCAAAGAGGTTTGCCCCCTGGGATTGGAAAAATTCGCCTAATAAATAGGTATCCACACCAGGAATAGGAATGTGCACCCCGATTCTATACAAAGCTAGAAAAAATAGGGTGAACATGATCTTTTTCTGGAGATGGTTTATCCGGCCTTCTGGAAGCTTCTGGATGGGGCTTGCCACAATTAGATCTCCTGTGTTGAACCGCCTACACCTTCAATTGCTGCTTTAGCACTCTTGCTGAATTTTGCTGCCTTTACAGTCAGCTTCTTTTCAATTTTACCAGCACCTAGAATTTTAACAGGGTGCTTGAGGTTTCTGACAAGTCCGGCCTTAACCAAAGCTTCGGCGTCAACGACTGCTTCACTTTGGAAGGTTTCGAGATCTGCTAGGTTCACAATGTGAAACTGCTTCATCGTACGAGTATTCTTAAAACCGTACTTTGGCAAACGTCTGTAAAGAGGGGTTTGACCACCTTCAAAACCTGGCGCTACTCCGCCGCCTTTTCGAGCCTTCTGGCCTTTGTGACCTTTACCTGCAGTTTTACCTTGCCCACTAGCAGGACCGCGACCAAGTCGCTTCTTATCCTTATTTGAGCCCTTAGCTGGACTTAAGTTTCCTAAGTTCTTCATAAAGACACCTATTCATCAACTATTCAGAGATTAATTCGTATTTAACAAGGTGACTAACTTTGTTTACCATCCCACGGATACAGTTATTGTCCTTATGAGTGCGGGAGGAGCCAATACCTTTTAAGCCCAGCCCAATTAGTACCTTTTCCATCTTCTTTGGATTGGCAATTGTGCTGCGGATCTGTGTTACTTTAATTTTTTGTCCCATTGGACCAACTCCAAACTAATATTATGCATTAAGCTTCAGCTTCTTTGCTTGTTTCTTCGTGCCTAATTTGCTGAAGGCCTTCAGCGGGAACACCCCTAGCGTCAGCATACTGTTCGATAGTCATAAGCTGCCTCAAACCGTCGATGGTAGCACGCACAACATTGTGAGCATTCTTAGATCCGTGCACCTTACATACGATGTCTTGTAGACCACTTAATTCTACAAGTGTACGAACAGCACCACCAGCTATAATACCTTTACCAGATTTTGCCGGATACATTCTCACTCGTGAAGCGCCAAAGCGACCGTCAACCTCAAAAGGCAGGGTACCTTTCACTTGAGAGACGTCGATCAAACTCTTCTTAGCTTGTTCTGAAGCCTTCTTGATAGCGTCGGGAACTTCCCCTGCCTTTCCGACTCCAAAACCTACTTTGCTCTTACCATCACCAACGACAACGAGTGCACTAAAGCTAAAGCGTCTACCGCCCTTAACAACTTTGGCAACTCGGTTGATTGCTACGACACGATCTTGAAAACCGTCGGTTTCTTTTTCCTTAAAGTTAGACAATGTTAGCTCCAACGCTATGAGTAATCAGAACAATTCTGTTCAAAATTCATTTACCAATCTTAGAAAACCAAGCCACCTTCGCGTGCGCCTTCAGCCAATGCTTTTACGCGCCCGTGGTATTGGTTACCATTTTTATCGAAAACGATCTTTTCGATATTCTTTTCTTTGCATCGAGCCGAAATCAACTTGCCGATTTCGCCACAAACTTCAGTATTAGCAACGCGATGGTTTCCTTTTTCAAAGGAGCTTGCTGATACAAGGGTTTTTCCGGCGATATCGTCGATCACTTGCGCGTATACGTGTCTAGCAGACTTAAAAACGGAAAGGCGAGGTCTTGCTTCGGTACCACTAACCTTTTGGCGTACCCTCTTCTTCCGCTTAACTCTTAAATATTCTTTTCTCTTGATCTTGTTATCCATGGCTACTGGCCCGTACGATTAAGGTTATTTTTTACCTGCTGATTTACCTACTTTGGTGACAATAACTTCATCGGCATAACGAACACCTTTTCCATGATATGGCTCAGGCTTTCTAAATGCTCGGATATTAGCAGCTGTTTGTCCAACCAACTCTTTGTCGGCGCCGCTTACTACCACCATTGGGTCTTTACCCAGCTTGTCTACTTTTATTTCGATACCTTGTGGAATTGGGTAAACGACAGGATGACTGTAACCCAAGGTCAATTGAAGATCCTTGCCAGCTACCGCTGCCCTGTAACCAACACCACGGAGTAACAACCTTTTCGAGAAACCGTTAGCCACACCTTCAACCATGTTGTTAACCAAACTTCTGGTTAATCCATGGAAGTTGAATGCTGGTTTAGCTGGGTCAACAGGAGAGACTCTAATCAAAGAGTCACCCATCTCTACCTTCATAGAAGGATGGATTTGCCTTGATAAGGCACCTTTTGGACCCTTAACGGAAATGGTTGAACCGTCAAGTTTAACGTCAACTCCGGTAGGTACTTTTATTTCCTTTTTGCCGATACGTGACATTTCTATTTACCTCAATCTTTTAATAAACGGAACAGAGGTACTCACCACCAATGTTTCTTTTTCTAGCTTCACGACAGGTCATAACACCTTGCGATGTAGAAAGGATACCAATACCAAAACCATTCTTTACGTATGGCACGGTTTGAGCGGTTACATAGCGCCTACAACCTGGCTTGCTTTCCCTTTTCAAAGACTCGATAACGCCTTTTTGGGTAGCGCCTTCACGATACTTCAAGGCAATCTTGATGATACCTTGCTTGTTGTCTCTTACGCATTTATAGGCTCTGATAAAACCTTCTTGCTTCAACAAGTGCGTGACTGCTATCTTCATTTTTGATGCCGGGACTGTAACCACGTCGAAGCCAGCTTTCTGACCGTTACGAATCCTAGTTAATAGATCGGCAATAGGATCTGTAATATTCATTGCCCATAAACTCCAATTATTCGTCGTTACCAAGAAGCCTTAAGAACACCAGGCAAAAACCCTTTTAGAGCCATGGTTCTAAAACAAATACGACACAATCCAAATTTTCTATAAACAGCCTTTGGCCTACCACACTTGTTGCAACGGGTATAAGCGCGAGTTGAAAACTTGGGCTTCCTGTTTGCTTTTTCGATTAAAGCTTTTCTAGCCACGGGGACTCCTACTTGCGAAAGGGAAAGTTAAATTTATCTAGTAGCGCTTTCCCTTGAACATCATCTTTCGCTGAGGTTACGATTGTAATACCTAAACCTCTGACACGATCAACCTTGTCATAATCGATCTCGGGAAATACAATTTGCTCTTTTAACCCTAGGGTATAGTTCCCCCGCCCATCAAAAGCCTTTGGTGAGTAACCGCGAAAGTCTCTTATACGGGGAATTGCGACATTTATCAACCTTTCAAGGAATTCGTACATTCTTTTTCCTCTTAAGGTGACGCTACAGCCAATAGGCATTCCATCACGTAACTTGAAGCCAGCAATACTCTTTTTTGCTTTAGTCATAACAGGCTTTTGACCGGTAATATTGGTCAAGTCGGTTACAGCCGCTTCTAAAAATTTAATGTTTTGAACCGCCTCACCTTGACCACAGTTGACCACAACCTTCTCAATGCGAGGAACTTTCATAACATTTTGAATTCCTAGCTCTTTTTGAAGCTGCGGAACCACAACCTGGTATTCTTTCAAATATCTTGGCACGTAACTAGCCACTTTCATCTCTCCAAATCAGGTCTTACCCGGGTAATATTATTAGAGAACTTCCGGAGCAAGAGAAGCAATACGGATATAGCCTTTGTTTCTAACTTCCCTTGAAACAGGTCCAAATATACGAGTTCCAACTGGCTCATTTTCCTTACCCTTGATTAGAACACAAGCGTTCTCGTCAAAACGAATGGTCGATCCATCCTCACGGGTAATTGGGGCAGCAGTTCTTACGATTACCGCCTTGTGTACCGAGCCTTTTTTAACCTTACTGTTAGCAAGAGCTTCTTTGATAGAAACCATAATGACATCGCCGACACCGGCCGTTAGACGCTTACTACCGCCTAGTACTTTGATGCATTTTACTTGCTTTGCACCGGAATTATCACCGGCCTTTAAAACTGATTCCATTTGTATCATGGTATTCGCCCCAATAAACAAGCTTTAGGCTTGTTGCCTTCTATTCTTTAGCCTCTTTCACGATGCTCAAAAGTCTAAAACTCTTACGCGCACTCATCGGTCTTGTCGGTGTAATCAAAACTTCATCGCCAAGTTTCGATGCATTCTTTTCATCGTGAAACATAAACTTAGTCGTTTTTTTGATGTATTTTCCGACAACTGGATGCTTAACCATACGCTCGACTGTGACCACACGAGTCTTGTCCATTTTCGCGCTGGTAACTACACCGCGGACTGACTTTTGCTTTTTTACTTCACCACTACTCACTTGCACACCTTTTAATGAGATGATTGATTCATCAAATTTCTTTTGTAAGTCATAACCCTTGCGAGGTTTTTCTTTAAGTTTTTTACCTTTCCAGTGTGAAGCTTCTTGTCAGTGAAAATATCTAAGCGAATTTTCGCAAGTTCTTTTCTTATGTCCACTTCAACTTCATTAAGTCTGGCTCGGTCAAAGTTGCTGATATCGTCTTTTTTAAGTTTCTCTAGTTCCATGATCTTTCCTTAGATCCAAGGGTCATCATTTTTCACTAATAATCGTGTTTTCACGGGAAGCTTAGCAGCTGCAAGTTGAAGTGCTTCAACCGCTAATTCTTTTTCAATCCCGCCGATTTCGTACAGAACCCTTCCAGGCCGTACTTTAGCAGCATAGTGATCCACAGACCCTTTACCTTTACCCATACGTACTTCAGCAGGCTTCTTGCTAACTGGAGTATCAGGAAAGATCTTAATCCAGACCTGACCACCACGTTTGGTCTTTCTGGTCATGGCAATCCTGGCTGCTTCTATCTGCCGAGCAGTTATACGCCCTCCTTCGAGAGACATCAAGCCAAAATCGCCGAAAGCAAGATGATTACCTGATTGAGCTTGCCCTCGAATTCTGCGCTTCTGCTGCTTTCTAAATTTCATTTTCTTTGGCGCTAACATTGACCTTCTCCTTGCAACTTCGTCTAAGACTTATGCCTTATCAAGTATCTCGCCGTTAAAAATCCAAACTTTAATCCCGATAAGACCGTAAGTTGTAAGCGCTTCCGCTGTACCGTAGTCAATATCAGCTCTCAAGGTGTGCAAAGGAACTCGTCCTTCATGGTATCGCTCAACGCGAGACATATCTGCCCCACCCAAACGACCAGAGCACTGTACCTTGATCCCCTTAGCACCGGCTTTAATAGCACTAGCAATTGCTTTTTTCATCGCCCGTCGGAAGGACACACGGCGTTCTAGCTGCTGGCGAATGCTGTCAGCTACGATTTGCGCGTCGGTATCAGGCTTCTTGACTTCATACACGTTTAACGTAGGCTCAGCTGAGCTGATCTTACAGATCTTTACAAGCTCATCTTTTAGCGCTTCAGCTCCGGCACCTTTTTTACCGATGATAATTCCAGGGCGATTGCTATGAATATTTACTTTAAGGTTCTTCGCCGCCCGTTCAATATCAACTTTAGCTACACCAGCTGCAGAGAATTTCTTAGCGATATAATTACGAATTGCAATGTCTTCGCTTACGAAACTCGCATAATTCTTAGCTGCATACCAACGTGACGACCAAGTCTTGACTACACCTAAACGAAAACCAGTTGGATGTACTTTTTGTCCCACCGACCTATTCCTTCCAATTAGAGCTCTTTCAGCTCAACTGTTATATGTGACGTTCTTTTGCGAATTGGTGTCGCTCTTCCTTGAGCTCGTGGAAGAAAGCGCTTCATAGTAGGACCTTCATCTACAAACACCTCACTCACAACCAAATGATCAACGTCTACTGTTGCTACATTCTGTGCATTAGCGATTGCTGAGTTAATCATCTTAGCAACCACAGGGGCAGCTCTTTTATTTGTAAACTTAAGAATGTCCAAGGCATCTTGCACATGCTTACCGCGAACTAGGTCGACGACCAAACGCGCTTTACGAGGAGCGATCCTCACTGCTTTTAAATATGACTTATAGGCTTCTGTCATGACTCTATATCCCTAACTTACGCATTTAGCGATTACTTTTTGCCAGTTTTAACATGGCCTTTGTAGTTCCTAGTCGGTGAGAACTCACCAAGCTTGTGCCCCACCATATCTTCGTTCACGTAAACAGGGACAAACTTTTTGCCATTATGGACAGCAAACGTCAAACCAACAAAATCAGGAAGAATAGTCGAACGTCTACTCCACGTCTTTACAGGTTTTTTGTCTTGCTTAGCCTGCTCAACCTTTTTGAGCAAATAATCATCAACAAATGGGCCTTTTTTTATCGAACGAGCCACAAAAGCCTCCTAAATATTATTTCTTGCGTCTTTTGATAATTAGTTTATCAGTCCGCTTGTTCTTACGGGTTTTATGACCTTTAGTTGGCACAGCCCATGGAGTAACCGGATGACGCCCACCAGAAGTACGGCCTTCACCACCACCATGCGGGTGATCAACTGGGTTCATGGCAACACCTCTTACGGTAGGCCTTCTACCCAATTTTCTAGCCTTACCTGCTTTGCCTAGCTTTGTATTGGAATAATCGCTATTGCTAACCACACCAATCGTTGCGATGCAAGTTTCAGGAATCTTACGAAGCTCACCTGATGGCATCTTAAGCTGAGCATAACCTTCAGTACGACCTGCAAGCTGACAACGTCCTCCTGCAGAGCGAGCTAACTGCCCACCTTTACCAGGACGCATTTCAACATTGTGAACCATCGTACCGATTGGAATATTCTTCAATGGCATTGCGTTGCCAGGCTTAATATCCGCTTGGCTGGAAGCCACAACCTTATCACCCTTTTTCAGTCCTTCAGGGTGAATGATGTAGCGACGTTCGCCATCTGCATACAAAATACGCGCAATGAAAGCTGTACGGTTAGGATCGTACTCAATGTACTCTACCTTGCCAACAATATCCATTTTGTTGCGTTTGAAATCGATGACACGATAAGCACGCTTAACTCGTCCACCTTTGTGACGAACCGTAATACGACCAGCGTTGTTACGCCCACTTTTACGGCTGAGGCTTTCAGTAAGTGGCTTATAGGGCTCGACTTTGTCAAGGCAGCTATAGTCAACTACAGCCATGCCTCTCTGACCAGGTGTCATTCCTCTGTAAATCTTCATACCCATATCGATCAGCTCTCTTTTCGCTATTAGCCTTCAAAAATATCTAGCTTTTGACCTTGATGAAGCGTAACAACCGCTTTCTTTTTATTACTACTCATGCTTACGTGCATTCCCTTACGGCGCATTTTGCCTCGGGTAATACAGGTATTCACGCTTGCAACCTTCACATCAAATAGAGCCTCTACAGCTGCTTTGACATCATACTTACTCGCATCACGCTTGATTTCGAAGGTGTACTTTGATTCCCGCTCTCTGCTTGCATCGCTTTTTTCAGACAACACTGGTCTGACGATCACACTATAAGGATTCATTATTTCTCACCTCCGAACCTTTGCTCCAATGCCTTAAGAGCAGTTTCGCTAAGCACTAGAGTCTCGTGACGAAGCACTTGCTCAGCGTTCATCTCGCTGGAAAGCACCGCATCCACTTTGTGGATGTTTCTTGCAGAACGGTAAAGAAAGTCATCCTTACGCTCATCTGCCAACAAAGCGTTAGTGCTGAATACCTTAAGCGCTCCAACAATATGCTTCGTGCTGTAGCTGTTGATTGCAAAATCATCAACTAAGATCAGCTTGTTATGCTTAACTTTGTCGCTTAGTGCGATCTTCAAAGCAAGCTGCTTAACTTTCTTATTTACTTGCTGACGGTAATCTCGTGGCTGCGGCCCGTGAGCAGTCGCTCCACCAGGCATCAAAGGAGAACGACTACTCCCTTGACGAGCATTACCAGTTCCTTTTTGACGGAAAGGCTTTTTCCCACCACCAGAAACTAAGCTTCTAGTTTTTGTAGCATGGGTGCCCTGACGTCTATTTGCACGATACGCTTTCACAACCGAGTGCAAAACCGCTTCGTTCATATCCACACCGTAGATGGATTCAGGAAGGTCGTAGTCTTTGACCTTTTCTCCCTTGATGTTAATTACATCCCATTTCATGATTCAATCCTCACTCTCAGGGCACTTACTTCTTGTTAGTAGGCCTAATTTCCAATAAACCTTCGCGGTGACCAGGAACCGACCCCTTAATAGCGATCAGGTTGTTCTCGGTGTCCACATCCATAACCCGCACATTCTTTACGGTGCGAGCCACGACACCCATATGGCCAGGCTGGTGCTTATTTTTATACACACGCCCTGGAGTGGTGCACTGTCCCAAAGAACCCGGACGTCTATGGAAGCGCGAACCATGAGTCATACGACCGATGCTCGCATTCCAACGTTTAACAGCCCCCTGAAACCCTCGACCTTTCGTGATACCCGTAACATCGACAGCCGCAACTTCTTTAAATTGCTCTGCAGTCATCGCTGTACCCAGCTCAACTGAAAATTGCTCAGGTGTTCTAAACTCTCTGAATCGTGCAAAATTTTCTTCAATACTGTCTTTACGCAAGCGATTCACGTCAGCTTTAGTCAGATTTTTTTCAGATTTTTTAAAGAAGCCAACCTGAAAACCCTGATACCCATTTTTCTCTTGGGTAAGGATTTTAGTAACCTTCTGCTCTTCTACTTTCAAAAGAGTCACTGGTATCAACTTACCATCAGCATCAACCATCCTGGTCATGCCAACTTTTCTGACAATAAGTCCTTTATCGCTAATCTTCGCCATCATGTAACCTATTCTGGTTGTTAAGCCTTGCACTTCCGTTATTGGCTAATTAAAGCCACAGGCACCCTTAATAAAGCTTAATTTCCACATCAACCCCAGAAGCCAAATCTAGCTTCATAAGAGCATCAATCGTTTGCTGCTTTGGTTCTAAAATATCTAAAACCCTTTTATGGGTTCTTACCTCAAACTGCTCTCTTGATTTCTTGTTCACGTGAGGACTACGCAATACAGTGTAACGATTAATCCCAGTTGGAAGAGGAACCGGTCCGGCGATACGCGCACCTGTGCGCTTTGCTCTCTCGATGATCTCTGCTGCGGATCTATCAATTAACCTGTGGTCGTAACCACGCAAACGAATCCTGATCTTTTGGCTTTCCATTTTTGAATGACCTTAACTGTCAGATTCCTAGGTAATAATAATTCTCAGGGGCGGAAGGATTCCACGATACAAAAAGGTATGTCGCTGTTCTTAAACGGCATTGGCTTGCATTGCAGGCTTACCGCACCTGAAGAGAACAAAATATAGACCATGAATGCTGGATTGTCAAGGTTTTTACTAATTCACGCAGCTATAATACGATAAGTAACGGAAAATCATCCTAAACTAAATAAGTTTGTTTCGTAGGTCAGTTCTGGGAGTAACAATGGGAGGCCTCAACACTTCAATGACACTAAAGATACAGGTATTATTGACCTCCATAGCCCTTTGCTTTGGACTCCAGGGGTGCAGCTTTTTTTGGGGAGAGGAAGAAAAAGACCCTATCAGCAAGGTGGTGAAGCAAGAATCCCCAGAGCCGACTCCCGCCCCCCCCCAAGATCAGTGGGTTGAGGAGGAAGATTTACCAAGAGGCCCCGGAAGCACTGCAACCGAAGCCGTTAATGAGGTGATGGATCAGAATATCAGCATAAATACCCGTGATTATGTCGAGGGTCCAGGGGAGTTCTGGGTTAGGGCATTGGCACTAAACATTAGGTCAGGTCCAAGCTATCGTTATCAGAAGGTCGGTACCCTCAAAAAGGGCACTAAAGTCTTGGTCCTAGAGAGAAGGGGGAGCTGGATCCGCATTGAGGCCAATCAGTGGATTTCAAAACACTTTCTTAGCACCGAACCATAAAATACAACCATGCCCTTAAGTTACCAGTCCATACATTGCCTTACAATCAGTCCAGTACCAGCAACAAGCATCCTCTAGGAACCTCGTTCAGGTTGGTCAGTCATCATGAGTTTCGGTATAATATGCCTATTACCATGAGAGCCCACAGCAGACCGCCACAAAAGGAGCAGAGATGGCTTGCATGCCAAAGCTGGCTTTCTTGCTTGCATGCATTTGCTTTTCAGAACACGCTTTTGCTTCAAAGGACCTTGAAACACCTGTGAGTGTTTTTTGGGGCCAGTGCAAGCTAGAAACCGACCCTAAGCTGGCAGGCCCATTTTCAAGTCGTTACCTAGCACTCTGTATAAGGCCTGAGTCACATCAATCCATCAGTGCTCAACAATCCAATAACATCAGTCAATATGATCACTACTCGAGAATCTATGCAGCAATCCACACCCCTGGGAATGTAGCATTCCATTGGTCTGCTTTTATACAAGGTCAAACAGATGACGGACCTGGCAGTGAAACAAAAATCACCCGCCAAACGGACACAGCAGCGCTTAGCATCGGCAAGCTAGGGTTAAACCGCTTTCTTCTTTCCACAGGTAAGCAAACAATGGCCTTTGGGCTTGGTATAAAGCCTAAAGGCGCTTTTTTCGAATCGCTTAGCTCACCTGAGTTTTGGAAAACCCCTGGTTATAGCGCAACGGTCAGCTGGGACAACCTTGTGGATGCGACTGGTCAGATTTCAGTGGGCATCGCGGATCCGGAGGAGCTTTTATTCCTTGAACGTGAGTTTAAAAATTTAAGTATCTCAAGCCGTATCATCTATGACTCTCCAGCATGGTTTGGTACCCGCTTTGTTCTATCAGGACTCGCACACCACAATGGTGAACGACGTTTGGGCCTGGGAATGCTCAACATAGCCCCCAACGGAGCCATGAGCTTAATCGAGTGGGTTAGAAGCCGGCAAACACCAGACGGAGCCAATTCATCTTTCAAGCAGATCATTCGCTTCACCCTTATTGGGGAGAAGCAGTGGAAAAAAAAGCCCTTTTTCATCTACGATGATGTCAGGCATACCCACAGACTATTTGTGATTGGTCAGGAGTTTTACTTCTACAAAAATATGAGTGTTCGCATGTCTTTCGCTTATCGAAAAGACGAAAGCGACGAGCGTGAACATCTATTTTATGGCATTGGGGGCCTCAGTCTGCAGCTATGAATAGCTTAAAAGTCATCGTGGTTTGCTTATTCGGCCTTTTGATATCTAGCAACGCTGCTGCCCAACAAAACCATACCCAAAAGTCTACAAGGCTTACAGATTCACCACCCTCAGGCCAGTCTCTCGATAAGCTTGAATTTCAGATAGACGAAGAACCGAAGGAGGACAATCAATCTTATTTTCCCCATGTGGATTCTCTTTTTGAGAACCCGACTGTGATTACTGGACTAAGGACAACAACAGAACTATTAAACCGCTCCGTTGAATCCCTGATGGAGAGCATCTTTTACAGCCTACTCGATCAGACCTTTAAGGCTCCTATGACCGACAACTTCTACCTAAGCACAGGAACCGAACGCAAGGTCTTCACCGCAAACAAAGGGGCCTTCGTGGTCGTTGACCGGTTTTTTTACGGACCCGGATACGAAAAAAGGCTTGGGCAATTAAACAACATCCCCCTTACCCTTGGATCCCAAGTTCATACAGATATCTACGACATCTACTTGCGCTCAGACGGACAGCGCCTTGAAGAAAAGAAAGAGCTTGGGAGGTTTCGATATTTTGCAAACAACCTATTTGGGCTTCTTCCTTTATTAACCAAAATACTTCCCCCTTCCTTCAATCCTAATGAATTATACGATCCTTATCACATTCTAGAGACCCCATTTATCTTTCCACTGGACGAAGAAAGGTTTAAGAGGATGCTCATTGGCTCAGTCCGTAGCTACCGAGTCTCTGGAGGAGTTAGCCTACCGATCGACCTAACCCTTGAGCGGACCTCTGATATCGATGATTTTTTGGCGAAAAGTGGTGCAAAGGCTAGCTTACCTTATACGGTTTTTATCCAAGGTGAGCATCGCATCAATGTTATGCGGCGAACTGATGATATAGCTTGGGTAGGCCTTACAAGATCCCATCGAACCGGTCACTCTTTGGCCGGGTTTATTGGCAACACCTACTATCTGCTTAAAAATTCATTAAAAATTATTCCATGGGAAGGGGTCCCCGTTCACTTCTTCCCCATTGATCTTGAGCTCTCCAAGTCATTGATTAAGGAAAAAAACATTCTGTTCGCTTTTGAAATGAAGCAGAAAATTGCAATCGATGCATACAAAGAAGCCGTCAGAGGTAATTTTAGCCCTGCTTTCAAACTTAGTAAAAACAGTAAGAAAACTGGTGTGACTTATCATTTTTCTAGTGAAACCGACTCTTTAGAGACCAAGAGTGAGGTCAAGAATAGCTATTTTGTTTTGAAAAATGACCGGATTGGAAAAACAGAGCAATCAGAGATTAAACTCGAGGATAAAAAAGGAGTCTCTTACATCTTAGAAGGAACCCGAACACTTGATCGCACCAATTGGGACATGTTAATTGGCCAAGAAAAAACCATGATCAAAAGCTCAATCACTATGGATGTGGATCGCAAGCAACGATCAAAGTTTGGGGAAAAACTTCAGTATAAATACGCCTTCAAAAGCCAAAGCCCCTATCACTTACTGTTCAACCTAGAAATCAATGACCAGGCAGTGGATGCTGAGGAATACAAAGGATACTTAAAACTGCTCCGAAAGTTTACTATGATGCCGCTTGAGGAGCTATTTGAGATCCCTTTTCGCTCAGAAGTAAAGCTAAGAAATTATCGCATGGATAGCTTCTTCAACAACCCCCATGAACCACCACAACTTATCCATATCACCCCAACGACTCTAGGTAAGCTCGATGCTCATGCATCCGTTTACTTACCTTATCAACAAATCAAACATGTTTTAGCACAGCCCGAACAAGCTTGGTGGCAAGCCATTGGAAAGGCTTATGAGTTAAGCCATGCAGAGATTTTGGAGTTCAGCAAAGGGAGTGGGCAAGCCTATCTTTTAAATTACGCTCACAAATTTTTTGTAAGCCCTTTGAAATTGATCAATCTCAACTTTTTCCAAGCTGATGCCCTCAGCGAGTGCTTGCACTTCACTAGTGTTTTAAACGAAATGAAACAAGCTAACTCACCGACCGAATTGCTAGGCTTATTCACCAGTTTCTTTAGCTCAAATTACCCCGACAAAAGCGTTTTAGCACTGCTTTACCTAGCTAAGAAGGAAGAAACCCCTCGGAGGGCAAACTTATACTTAAAGCCAGCAAAAAACCTTGATCCTGCACTCAAAGAACGCTTTCACAAGATTAATCAAAAGGTTTTTTTGTCTGAAACCCCATTTCCCACGAAAAAAAGGTATGAAGTTGCCCAAGACAAGATCACCGCTTTCTTTCCTGGACAGCTCAATGATGGAAGGGATAAGCCCTTATTAACCAATATCAGTATCAACATTGATAAGACCTCCGATGTCATTCCCCCAAAGCCTATTTTGGTGAGGGTTAGAGCCAAGAAGGTGCCATTTGATAAGAGCAGCAGCCTCTATATCAGGCTGCAAACTTCCGGTACCTTACAAATCGGTAATTACAACCTTGGAGAAATTGTCTTACAGCTCAAACCAAAGGCTCCAAATGATAAATGGAATAAATTAGAAGAGGCAGAGTTTACCTTTTTCCTGACTGGGCCTCAAAGCCCATTTACGGGATTCTTCTTCGAACAGATGACCCAGGCGGGAGGAGAGTTCATCTTAACCATCAGTTTATCCACACAAGAGTCTATATGGACAAGAAAAAAGACTGTTAAGTTTAGATATGAAAATGGAAATGTATTTCCAATAAGCGAATGAAACCCATAAATCTACCCAAATCAAGCTCACTAAATTTTTCCTGCTCGCATACCGATGGGGGGCTGGGATCTCAGACAGTAAACACTCATGAGGTAAGCATGTATTATCGCCCTTGGCCTTTAATCATCATCGCATTAATACACTTATTTGAACCGCTTACAAAGGTCGTTTACTTTTCTCTCATGCAACAAAAAAGCCCGATCACCATTATTGTCAACCAAATCCAATCAGCCGATTTCCCTCATATTTTTGCCTTTTTTTTCTATTTCCAATTGGAGGCTTAGCTATTTACGCTGTTAAACGTTGGAGCCTCTGGGTCTTTTTGGGTGTCCAATGCTGGGCCTTGATCGCTAATTTTTCTCAGCTCACTCACTTTCTAGAAAACTCCGAATATGCAAAGCTAGGAACGATTATTTTTTTCGCTGTTCTCAATACCCTAGTGGTGATCTATCTGATGGTTCCTGCAGTGAGGATAGCCTATACGGACCCAAGGCTCAGGTGGTGGGAGGCTTTCCCCAGGTACTTTGTGGACTACCCTTGCTCCTATGGAGCTCATCAGAAGGGATTGATCCTTAATATTTCTAAAGGTGGTTTGTTCATTAAGCCTGAAAGAGAGAGGGAGCAGTCCGGAATCATCCATATTAGCTTTATTTATAAGGGTCAGGAGGTAAACCTTTATGGGAAGGTCATCCATAACTTCACTTTTGAAGGGGAGCGAGGCTTCGGAGTAGAGTTCCACGAGTTAAATGACAAAGGTAGTCGAGCCATTAAGATGATCATCAAAGACCTAGAGGCGAATAAAACAAAAAGAAGGCCGGAGAGAAGGCCTACAATCAAAAGCTTTATGAACTGGATGAAACATCTTCCGACAGGCAAGGGAATCTTCCCTGAAAAAAACTATCGCAACCCGAAAACACAAGATCAAGACAAAAAAGCGGGATAAGTTAAACAAAGACCCTATCTATAGTGGGTGAAGGACTTATCAAAGTAACGCAAAGAGGCTATAGGAAGTTTAAAGACTTCCTTTTTTTTAGTATTGAAGCCCACCAAATCAACCCCTGAAAAATACAACTGAAAATCAGCTCTTTGATGGGATTTGCTCACGATATATAAAGAAAGTAGCGGCTCTTCCTTTGAATAGTGCTCCAACATTTTTTGGTACAAGCCATGAAATACAAATTCCGTAATCGCAACTTTCTCTAGCTCTCGTTTAATTGATTGAAACTGCTCTAAAGTCAGGGCTTTACCGGACTCTTTCTTAAAGCCTTGAGCACCTTCCTTCGCTGAAAAATGCATAGGATCGCCAGCTTTTCTTATCAGTTTTAACTCGGTTAAATCCTGCAACCATGGTTTGAGTGGCCTTTTTTCACGCAGATCAAAAGGAGATTTTTTAAGCATTAAAGCGAGGTGCTTGCTACCAATATAAACCTTTTTTTGCGCATCAATTGTAAAATAGACCATATAGCCCACGGGAGCATCATGCCCCAAATAAATGCGCCATTTGGCCAGTTTTCCCCCTTGGGTTCGATACTCAAGCTCAAAATCTGGACACCCTCGATCAATGCCAAACAAGCTAAACTCAGAGGCTTTATTTGCTAGAGTTTTTTCATATTGATATAGATTCATATTTTTCAGGAAGGTATTGACGGCCCGATCGTCAGCAAATGTTTCCACTGGATTGACGATCTCCCAACCATGCTCAAGAGGCCTCACCTTGGTAAAACGGGAAGCATCGAGGTGCTGGTTCTCGTCTCGGTGATAAAAAGTTAATTGGCTAATTTGGCCTTTCTTAGGTAATTTCAGCCGATTTTTAGACTGCTTTTCTACAAGCTCTTGCTCAGTTTTCCACTCATCCCAGTAAGCGATCAAGCTCATTCCCAATAAGACTAGAAATGCAACGATGAACCAAGACCTGCGATTCATGCCCTCCTCCTGCGATACCATATGATTGCTCCGAGCAGTAGGTAGCAAAATGGATAGACAAAGCAGAAAAAGCCAAGCACGATCACAGGGGGTTTCGAGGCTATTTCTAGGCCTCCCCTGCTATCCTTACTTGGTTTGTGTAACGAGACAAAATAACTATTCCTCAATATATAGTTTACGGTTTTGAGTAGCAGCTGGCGGTTATCAGGCTTTTGAAATTTTTCATTTAGGATAAACTGCGAAGAACCAAATGCGACGATGTAGTTGCTTTTTGAGCCTTCGCTGCCCTTACTCGATCTTACAAGCCCCATCAAACTAATAACACCTTGGCGCAAACGACTTTGCTCTAAATTCATGAGGTCTTCTTCGCTAAAGACATCTTTGATCTGGAGGGCTTTTGAATCTGTGACAAGAGGAAAGTAAACCTCGGAGTCTTTGTTAGCTCTACCGATCGAGCGAGCATCCGAGAAGAAAAGCTGAGCCCCTTGGCTGAATAGGGAAAAGCCCATTTGACTGTCCGTGTTAAGCGTATTAATCATTGCAGTATTCTGTCCGTAGGTCTTAACCCGAGGGTCTTCACTATGAAGGACAATAAAATCTGAGTGATAGTTCATGCCATAAGGCTCAAGAAGCTGGTTAATTGAATCCGAAGGCCTTATGGCATCGAGCAAGATCAATAAGGATCCACCCTTTTCAACAAAACTGGATATCTTTTTTAACTCTGCGATCGGTAAATTAAGCTTCGGACCTGCAATGATTAGCAGGCTAGCAGATAGAGGCACTTCATCGGCTTGACTTAACTCAAGGCTGGAGACCCTATACCCTTCCTCTCTTAAAGCTTCAGCCACGGAGTTTAAGCCACTTTTAGCTTTTGAGGTGATCACTGGCTCACCATGACCAGTAACAAAGGATACATCCAAGGTTTTATCAATGAGAAGCTTCAGAATAGCATTAGAGATGCTTTCTTCATTAAAAATGGTGATTCGCTCTTCCTTACCCCCAGACTCAAAGATAACCACATGAGAGTGCTCTAGCTTTCTTGATTTTGCCCTGAGCACGTCAACTTGGGGGTCAACATATTCAATGTCAAAGGGGGCGCTTTGCTCTAGGTAGAGTTGGATTAATTTTCTGAAATTGTTTTGAATTTTAGGGCTAACAAAAAAAGCGCTTACCTTGATATCCCTTTTTTCTGTGATCAAGCGCTCAATTAAAGCACCTGTTTCCTTAGAGAGGGAATTATCCCCTCCCCTCGTCAAATCTAGACTCTGATTAAAGCGAGGGCGATTTGAGAGCAACACAGTGCCCAGTACAAGCACCAGCACCATAAGAGCTGACAAGTTTTGATTCGCTTTTTTTGTAGACCATAGTTTTTTTAAGACGCTAAACTCACGATAACCCCAAATAAGCAATAGAATTAGGGCAAGTAAACTTGATAATGGAAAAGCCCAGCTCAGAGAGGGAAAATAATCTCCCAAGGCAATGGATATCACAAATAAAGCCAGACTCCCGGCTGGGAGCAAATAGAAACTTGGTCGCATAATCTACTTCCACTTTAATGCATTGTATGACAAGCATGTCAGGCTTAAAAAAAATAGGGCGAAGACCACAA
This sequence comes from Oligoflexales bacterium, assembly GCA_013215275.1. Taxonomy (GTDB): domain Bacteria; phylum Bdellovibrionota_B; class Oligoflexia; order Oligoflexales; family Bog-1112; genus JABSRF01. The sequence continues at coordinate 38,694 of JABSRF010000003.1, forward strand.
AGTATACAATGTCGCTCACGACTAAGTATCCTTTTAGAAAAGATGTGAGGTGCTCGCTCGCACCAAGGTATTTTAAAACCTGATGGCTTATTCCATTGCCTTTAATGGACTCAGCAACCGTATTCATGATCAGAAGTAAAAAGAGGCCTAGCATGGTAAATAAAAAGGCGACAAATTGATTGTGGACCAAAGAAGAAACCCACATACCAAATGCTAGGTGAGAGCCAAGAAGGACAAAAATTCCGAGATAGCAGCTTAAAAGTAGGCCTAAGTCAGGATGTCCATAAATAATTAAAAACAATGGAAAGACCCCAGAGGCCAGTAAGACCACCGACATAGAAGCCATCAGGGCTAAAAATTTACCACTGACCACCTCTACTGCTCGCAAGGGAGAAGACAACAAAAGCTTAATGGTTTTTTTTTGTTGCTCCTCAGCAAAACTGCCCATCGTCATGGCAGGCACGATTAATAATAGAATGAAATGAAAAATCCCAAAAAAGGAGCTGATCATCTGACTAAGATCAGGAACCAATTTTCCGGCATCATGGGCACTTCGAGTTAAGCCAACAAAAGCATCCACGTAGCTAAAGAAGAAAACACCCATAAAAAGCAGGAAAAAAAATATGATTGCCCAGAACTTGAGTGATGATGTATCGCATCTAAGCTCCTTGAGCATGATAGAATACAGTACCCGCAACGATTCACCCCTTGGTCACGTCGAAATAAACATCTTCTAGAGTGCTTTGCTCCCATTTAAGCTGCCTCAACCCACAATCTAGCTTAACGGCTGTTTCTATAAGCCTATCAAGGCTTAGCTCAAAGCCATTAGCAGGGAGTTCAACCTCCAATGATCCGCTAGACACTTGCGAGCTTTGGACTCGAAATATTCCAGGCCGACTCTCTAAGAATTTTTTGGAATTAATCTCTTTAAGCAATAGATCTAAATTTCGCTCAAATTTTAACTGGTAGGTTCTGCTTGAGGACACCTCTGCCAACAAGTCGTGGAGTTTGCCATCAGCACTGACGCGACCCTCTTTCAGGATGATCACATGGTTGCAGAAGCCTTCAACCAAAGCAAGGTTGTGGGAGCTCACAAGAATAGTCCGGTCATGAGCGAGCTGCCCGATGATTTGCTTAAACTCTACAATCTGGGCAGGGTCCAGCCCATCCATAGGCTCGTCGAGGATTAGAACTGGTGGCTCATGGAGCAGGGCCTGAGCAAAACCTAGCCTTTGTTTCATCCCTTTAGAAAGGGTTTTGATAAGTCGTCTTTTCTCAGTCTCCAGCGATACAAGGCTCAGAACATAGGAGATTCTGTTTTTGAGCTGCTTCGAAGGTAGCTTTCTAATGCCCCCAATAAAGGTGAGCGCCTCCTCGACATTAAGCTCTCCATAAAGGAGAGGGTGTTCAGGGAGGTATCCTATTTTTCGGGTCAGTGAATAGGGGTCATCATCAAGGTCTATTCCTCCGATCATAACGCTACCACTATCCTTGCCTAGGCAAGCAGATAGGATATCTAGGGTGGTGGTTTTTCCTGCACCGTTCGCACCAAGAAAGGCCGTCACCGAGTTGGCTTCGACCCGAAAACTTAGGCCACTCAGGACCTGTCTATTTCCATAGGCCTTGGAAAGTTCACTTACTACAATCAAAGAAGTTTCCTTATTCGCAGACTTCGGGAATTTTTGCAGACTCCCCTCCACCCTTTATAATATCGAAAGAAGCACAAACCTCACTTGCTTGGTCTTCCGAAAAATCATTGGGATTTACCTTAGATATTGCACCACCTATCACCTCAGTCATTTTTTTAGTCAAGTCACCTTTAGCAGCCCTTGCTTGCTCCTGGGTGCCTTCGAAACCCGAAGTTGTTTCTCTTATTTGTCTAATTTTTTCAATGGATTTATTAATGGACTCAGTCATTTTTTTTGGGAGGCCAGGTAGCCGACTAAAAGCAAAACTGACTGACATGAGGTCATTAATCATAGCGATTAGCTGGGTTTCAGGGTGTTCGGGGCTGCAAAAGCCAGTAATCTGCAGCACTCGATCAATCGTAACCGCAAGGCTCTCAATCGCAGTGATCAGTCCGCTCAGGTCAGCTAGAGATTCAAAGTTGATGCTTTCTAGTTGCTGGACTCGCAGCTCTAGATTGCTCTTGCTCCGGCCAGTGGTATTGTAATTCATCACCGAATAGAACGCGATTGCTTCCGTGAGGTGGGCAAAGGCCCACAAGATATGAGATTCTGCCCTTCTTGTTCGGTTTTTTGCAGACTTACACCGGTGCCTGGCATCTTCTGGAAGCCTAGCCTCAACATCGACAAACCGGCAAATCGTGCTGACCGCTTTATTCATATAGACCAGCTTCTCAACTGCCTGACGGGCAATCCCAGCACATGCTGGCTCTATCACAGGCAAGCTTGGCACATCATTATTCACTGTGCCCATGAGGTTAAACTCTGCTGGGCTTAGGCCTATGATCCCATCGAGTCCTGCAAGAGCATCCCCAGCACCTGAGCCTTTTTCGTCCTCGGTATTTTCTTCATCACCAGCAGAGTCGTCGCCTTCATCACCACTATTGTCTTCTTCTACCTCCTCCTCAACCTCGGTCTCATCCTCCTCCCCTTCTTCGAGTTCCTCCTCTGTAGGCTCCTCATCTTCATTCAACTTACTAGCAAGCCCAAAAATGGTGATGCCTGCTTTCGCTAAGTAAACATAGCCCAGCAACACTGCAGCAGCTTCTGAGTCGGGGTTTAAACCAACTGCTAGCTCTGCATGCTCCAATGCAGCATCAAAATCGCCTTGATGATAATAGGCTTGACCAATCGCAACCTGCGCATCATAGGCCTGTAAGTGCCCACTTGGAACCGTCAGTCCCAAGATGTTTGTGTCACCGTTGCATGAAGCTAAGAAGAAAGAGATGCAGCAAACAAAATACACCCCCTCAGCAAATGGATATTTCATGATTTTCACACCTGGTCATAGGGGAAAAAAGAATTTGAACTTTTGTTTTTCGTTTGAGTGTCAGTTTTCATAAATATTATAACTCTAAAAAATGGCCAAATTTCCCGCGGTTGCAAAAAAATAAGGCCTTTTACTTTTTTGGTTCCTTTCTAATATAATTGATAATATACCTATTCTGTGTATTGAGCGCTTAAATATTAGATTCTTAGGTCCTATGGCCCAGAATTTAATAGGTCCAAATTCTTCTACTAAGCCCAAGAACTTGTTACAATGAAGACAGGTTAACAAGTCAATCTTATGAGGGAAACCTCGTTAATAGATAGCAGATAAGGTTCTCGCAACATAAGTTGCAGAGTAAAGGAGTGGTATCAATGACCCTAACAAAAGATGTTTTAGTAGAGTTAATCCGTGACAAGGTGGGTTACCCTGTTAAAGAAGCCAAAGAAATCTTGGAAATGATTTTAGAAGAGGTCAAACTCAAGCTAGAAGAAGGCCAAGATGTAAAGATTTCTGGATTCGGAAAATGGGCAGTTAAAGAAAAAAGATCTCGCCCGGGAAGAAATCCTCACACCGGAAAACGGATTGAAATTTCTGCTCGTAGGGTTGTGACCTTTCACCCTTCAGACAAGCTAAGAGAATCAGTTAACGCTAGCTGGTCAAGGGCTGCCGAAACTCAAGAAGCAGCTTCAGATAAATAAAATTAGCTGCTTTTTCAGATTCAGTTTCTGCTAGGGATTTATTTCCCTTGACTTGCCTACTGCTATACCTTTAATGACACTCCTAAATGGATTGAGTAAGCCTGACCGTGGCTTTTTTAATTCAATTTACCTAAGGAGTTGCTTACTCCTACCTTCTTTTTACTGCACGTCCTATAATGCCTTCGGCAGCAAGCGCTAATCACCATGCAATGCAAAGGAGTATGTAAGCACATGCGTTTGGATAAGATTTACACAAAAGTTGGAGACAAAGGCTCAACCTTACTTGCCACTGGACAAAAGGTTCCTAAGTCAAGCTTAAGAATAGAGTCTTATGGCACCGTGGATGAGCTTAATGCTCAGCTCGGGATGCTTCGGGACAAGACCCTTGAGGAGGCCCCAAACAAGCCTGCACTCAAGCATATTGCCGACAAACTCTTCGTGATCCAAAACGAATTATTTGATATGGGAGCCGAACTTGCGAGCGTGGACACCTCACAGACCTTAAGCAACCCTTGTCATATAAGTTTGACAAGCATTGAAAGACTCGAGCAAGAGATGGACGAGGCTAACGCAGAACTAGCACCTTTAAAAAACTTTGTCCTTCCGGGTGGTCATCCCCTGAACTCCCAAGCCCATATTTGTCGTTGTATATGCCGAAGAGCAGAGAGAGACACAGTGAGGCTGCACGAAGAGGAGCCAATCAGAAGTGAGGTACGCGTCTACCTAAACCGTCTAAGCGACTGGTTGTTCATTATGAGCCGGTGCATCAGCAAAGAGTTATCCGTATCGGAAGTTTTATGGCAGCAAAAACGCTGAGCATAAACCACCTCGAAGCTTAACTTAATGAGTCAGTTAGGGTATGATATCAATTAAGAATCATTACCATATGGTTGTTGGAAGCATGCTATGGATTCGTTACCTTTTCTTGGCATTACCACTCGCACTTGCTTTTCTATGGTCATGTAAACCTGCACTTTATGCCCTTGTGGCTAGCATAACTTTTGAACTCAACGAGTACTCTTCATCTGAATGGGAGCAAAATGCCACCCAGTTGGACTTTGGTCGGAGCATTCAAAAGCATTTTCGCAAGTTCGATATCTATATTCCTTTGGATGACATTATGTACCGGCCGCACAGCCCCACCTATCAAGAGAAACTATTTTTGCAACTTGATCAGGCCTGTGGTCATGGTAATGTATATGTTTGGGTGCCTCTGTATTTTAGGCTTCCATTGACAGGAAATAAGGCTTTAGAATGGTGCTGGATACCACAACTCAAAATCGGGAAAAAATCAGATCAATAAAATCTGAGCCAACACGCTTTTCCAACTTTGGAGATATTTCAAGCGTTTCAGGATCAAAAATGATTGATCCCATGGAGCACTTGAAACGCACACCCGACGCATCTGTATCAGACATGATTGAGGGAATCATTCATTGGACTCAGAGCAAATACGGAACTGAAGAGTTCATCAGTGCTAAGACAGAATTCCATGCACTGACTGGGAGGGTGTTTCCCGACGAGCCTTTCTACCATCAGCGGATGTCTTACTTTTTAGATTTTTTTACCTTTCAAAGACCAATCCAAGGAATGCTTAGGGAAAACGACGGAGGGTTTACCCCGTTTTCACATTTTCTTGACTCTGAGTTTTTTGGTAAAAGTAAAAAGTTTTCAGCACTCAAAGAACGATTTATTGACCTTGGAAACTTCAAGTACTCTCTATTTATGATTCTTAAAGTCAACAAAAATAAAATGATTCTTAGGGATCTATTTGACAAAGAAAAGATTGAGTTTGGCAAAAACCACCACTTTATCTTCAATGGTTTTTCCTATGGTGCTATCTTTCAAGGCTTTATATTCCATTTAGCTTCAGCTCCACAAATTTCCAGGGGGGTTATCCTCCACCCTCCCAATGTTTCTAGAATCATAAGGAAATCTATCAGACAATTAAAGAAAGACCAAAACCCCGACAAACTTAAGCTTATGTCTCGACTCGCAAAGCAGCACCTTAACTTTGTCAGACAAAGGTTTGGAGACAGTAAGAAAATTTACTCACAAGTTCCAAGATAAACCTCCGCAAGTCATACCCAAGACCAGTCATCCAAAGACTTTTAGAGCCAGCGTCTTCGATCTCTAAGCTAGTTCTGGTGCTAACCCGCTCCTTTAGCCATTAAATTTTTCCAAGTATTTTCCGATTGTAAGCCAAGCGACGAATAGTATCACGACTCCCATTTTTGCAAAAATGCAAAAGGGACACATAAAGGCACCTGTTTCAATGGCAAACCTGCAGGCGATGTTGGAAAAAGAAGCGAATTTTTCTGCTGAGCAGTACAAACAGGCAACCAGCAATGCCCAAAAAGATGGCATATCGATTATGTATGCGATCGAAGAAATGAACGTGATCAAAGAAAGCCTTGTCTTAGATATTTTTTCTCGATTTTTTAAGATTCCCAAGGTCCAACTAGGCAAAATGGACATCCCCAAGTCCATCATAGAGTTGATTCCGAAAGATGTTGCTACCAAGTTTCGAGTTATTCCAATTGATCGGGTAGGCAATAATATCATCGTTGCAATGGGTGACCCTCGCAACTTAAAAGCTATTGATGCCATTCGTTTCAAAGCTGGGTATTTCGCAAAACCAGTCTTAGCATCTGAACTAAAGATTACGGATGCGATCAAAAAATACTACTCCAATATGAAGATGGACTTAACCGGCTTCAACTCTCCAGATACGGTTATAAAAAAGGCTTCAACTGCTGGACGTAGGGTGATTGGCGCAGGCATATCTGACAAAGACGACGGGCCTATCATCAAGCTGGTTAACGACATTATTCTTCAGTGTGTTTCGAGGGGGGCTTCGGATATTCATATTGAGGTTTATGAAGAATATATGCGGATTCGTTTACGAATCGACGGATCTTTGTTTGAAATCGCTCGCCCTCCGGTCAACATGAAAGGCCCGTTAATTTCTCGAATAAAAATCATGTCAGGGCTAAACATTGCTGAAACTCGCCTACCTCAAGACGGAGCTATCAACATTCAGATTGGGGATAAACCAGTAGATTTTCGTGTCAACACACTTCCAACCTCGTATGGTGAAAAGATTGTTATGCGAATTCTCGACAAATCCAACTTGCAGGTTGATATGCGTCAGCTTGGGTTTGAGTCTGATCAGCTCAAAGGCTTTAAAGACTCCATCAACAACCCTAATGGTATGGTTCTGGTAACAGGACCCACAGGATCAGGTAAAACCACAACCCTTTATTCTGCACTGCAAGAGCTTAACCGGGAAGAGTTCAATATTATGACTGCGGAAGATCCAGTGGAATACAACCTTCCTGGAATCAACCAGGTGCAGATGAAATCTGAAATTGGATTAGACTTCGCAGCAGCATTAAGGGCCTTTCTCAGGCAAGACCCTGACATCATCATGGTTGGTGAGATACGTGATTTAGAAACAGCAGAGATTGCTATGAAAGCATCGTTAACAGGGCACATGGTTTTGTCCACACTCCACACCAACAGTGCCTCTGACACCGTATCACGTCTATTAAATATGGGCGTTGCTGCATTTAACCTTGTGGCTGCGTTGAACTGTGTTACCGCTCAGAGGTTATTAAAAAAGATCTGTACTAGATGCAAAGTCCCAGACCCTGAGGTGACTCCAGAGGTCCTCGTAGGCTTAGGCATTCACCCATCTTATGTTGACAAAATTCAGGTCATGAAGGGCAGAGGCTGCTCTTCTTGTGGTCAGACAGGGAGCAAGGGAAGGATAGCAGTCCACGAAGTACTCCTTATGAACGAAGCTGTAAAACGAAGTATTCTCAAAGGTGATCCTGCTATTGATATAAAAAAGGTTGCAATGTCAACAGGCATGCGAACACTCAGACAGTCTGCATTGACTAAAATGGCAAACGGAATCGTCACCGCACAGGAAGTTATCAAAGCAACCTCAGCAGATACTGATGGAACCACTTAGGAGTTGGTATGAGCACACGGTCAACGGAACTGAATTATTCCTTACCTCAGCTGCTAAAAGCATTGCTAGACCAGAATGGGAGTGATCTTCATATCACCTCGAATTCGCCTCCAAGGCTTCGTATTAACGGTCTGCTGTTACCACTCGACCTGCCTCCATTGACTGGAGATCAAACGATGCTCCTATGTTATTCCATTCTGACTGAGGAGCAAAAAAAGAATTTCGAAGGCAATAAGGAGATAGACCTTTCTTTTAGTATTAAAGGCTTGTGTCGCTTTCGTGCAAATATTTTTCATCAAAGAGGAACGATAGGAGGCGTTTTTCGTGTTATCCCTACTCGTATCCCTGAGATCAAAGAACTTGGCTTACCCCAGCATGTTGAGGACTTTTGCAAAATACCGAGAGGCCTCGTGCTTGTAACCGGACCAACAGGATCCGGTAAATCGACGACCCTAGCCTCTATGGTCGACAATATTAACAATCGTTACCAGAAGCACATTGTGACCATCGAAGATCCTATTGAATTCATGCACGCTAACAAGCACTCGATCGTTAACCAAAGAGAGTTAGGTAGCGACACCGATGGTTTCTCAAAGGCTCTAAAAAGCTGCCTTAGACAAGATCCAGATGTTGTCTTGGTGGGAGAGTTAAGGGATTTAGAAACCATTGCCCTTGCAATCACCACAGCTGAAACAGGGCACTTGGTTTTTGGAACCCTTCACACCAACTCATGCGTTTCCAGCATCAACCGAATTGTCGATGCATTCCCTTCACACCAGCAAGCCCAGGTTAGGACTCAGCTATCCTTTACCCTCATGGGGGTAATGTCTCAGTTACTGATTCCCTCTCTCGATGGCAGGCGAGTTGCTTGCATTGAAATGATGGTGCCAAATGCTGCCATACGCAACTTAATCAGGGACAACAAAATCCATCAAATCTATTCAGCCATGCAGATTGGACAAGAAAGCTCGCACATGCGCACCATGAACCAAGCCTTATTGGATCTCGTCACCATTCGCAAAATTAATGAAAAAACAGCCCTTGGCATTGCCCAAGATCCGATAGAAATGGCCGAGCTGCTGAATAAGCACTATGGAAGAGTAGGAACTAGCGGCAACAAACCACGGAGATAGTGACTCATTATGCCAACCTTCACTTATAAAGCCAAGGATGCACGCGGAAGGATGCGCACAGGCACTATCGAAGCCCGCTCAAAGGGAGATGCTAAGGCCCAAATATCCAGACGCCGGCTTCAGGTGGTCTCATTGCGCTTAAAAGCTGGTAAAGCAGACGACTCCGATGGAGAAGAAACGCCCATCCTCGGTGAGATCATCTTTCGAGATGCTAACGGTGATATTCAAATTGCCCTTGGCAACCAAAACCCAACGACGAAAGAGCTCATCGTTTTCACCAAACAGTTTTCCACGATGCTCAATAGTGGGGTTCCCATGATACAGGCACTTGGAATCCTGGCAAAACAGCAACAATCCCGCGTATTTCGTAAGGCACTGAGGAAGATTCAAAGCATAGTAGAAAATGGCTCCACCCTTTCCGATGCACTTTCAACATTTCCACAGATTTTTGATAGCCTCTATGTCGCTATGGTCGAAGCCGGTGAGGCCAGTGGTAACCTCGACACGATTTTAATCAAATTGGTTACCTACATTGAAAAGGCTGCAAAAATAAAGGGGCAAGTCAAATCTGCCATGATGTACCCAGTGATTGTGGTGGTGGTGGCCATCGGGGTTATTACCGGCCTTTTGGCTTTTGTGGTTCCAACATTCGCCCAACAATACTCTGACACAGGAAGACAACTTCCAGGCTTAACTCAAATCGTCATCGACTTTTCCAACAACTTTATTGAGAATTGGTACATTTATTTTGGCAGCTTATTTGGTGGCATCATCCTATTCAATTTTTGGGTTAAAACGGACAAAGGGCGCAAAGCTTTTGATGCGATGATCTTGAGGGCACCGGGTTTAGGCATCCTTTTAAAAAAAATAGCAGTGGGACGTTTTTGTTCGACCATGTCTTCCATGCTCACCTCTGGTGTCAACCTCCTTGAGGCCCTCACCATTTGTGCGTCATCTGCAGGTAATAAAACCATAGAAGAATTTATCCTGGGCGTGCGCTCTGGACTGGAAAAAGGGAGCTCTTTCTCCGATTCACTGAGTGAGGGCAATTTGTTTCCCGAAATGGTTATTTCAATGGTCACGGTCGGAGAGTCTACGGGTGCCTTGGATGATATGCTCACCAAGGTCAGTGAGTTTTATGAGGAGGAGGTTGATCTTGCAGTGCAGACCCTCTTGTCTATGATCGAGCCTATTATGATTGTATTTATTGGTGGCTTGGTTGGATTTATTGTGATCGCCATGTACCTGCCCGTCTTCGAAATGGCAGGTGGCATTGCCGGCTAAGCCACAAACGCCACATAATAGAAGATCCACCCCGTGACAGCAGTACCAAACATCCCAGCTACAGACAAGCGACCTAGAAGCTTATGCTTTGGGCTGTAAATGCTTGGCCTAGGAGGCTTCGTAAACTTCTTGATTGCCCCGTAAATGCAAGCAATCCACAAGAATACGGTAGAGATGGCAAAGATAAGATGGATCACCAAGGCAGGGTACAGCCAGGTTTGATAGAACGGAGAAAGCTTTGCCGCTTCCTGCCAGTTGCTAAAGCGCACCTCCAGCTCAAAGCAAACAACCGCCACCAAGAGAATGATGGCTATGGCAAGTTGCCACTTTTTGTGAAAATCGTAGCTTTTTTTGAAGCGGACCATATAGATTCCGAAGGCTATTGCCGGCAGGACTAAGAGCATAGCCACACAAACGAAATCCATCATAAAGAACGAACGGTCACTAAAGGGCAAAAAACCTGGCATAGTAAGTCCTATGAAAAGATTCTATTTTCTTGCTCCCTCACCTGAATGAAGGTTGTCCGCTTAGAAAGCTCTTTCAGTTTGCCAGCACCTAAATAGGTGCAGGTGGAGCGTACACCCCCCAAGATATCCTTAACCGTAACGGAGACATCACCCCGGTAAGGAACCCGAACCACTTTTCCTTCAGAGGCTCGATAGTCAGCAACACCGCCATTATGTTTTTTCATCGCAGCTGCCGAACTCATTCCATAGAATTCCATAAACTGCTGGCCGTTTTCTTCTATTTTTTCACCTTCACCCTCGTCGTGTCCAGCAAGCATACCACCTAACATCACGAAGTCAGCTCCAGCTCCAAAGGCTTTGGCTATATCCCCCGAGCAGGTACAGCCACCATCAGAGATCACGTGCCCCTTCAGACCATGAGCCGCATCAGCACACTCAATAATTGCTGACAACTGAGGATACCCTACCCCTGTTTTTACCCGGGTCGTGCACACACTGCCAGGCCCGATACCGACCTTAACAATATCAGCCCCTGCAAGAATCAACTCTTCCACCATCTCACCGGTCACAACATTTCCAGCAATGATGGTTTTGTCGGGATAGTCTTCTCGCACCTTCTTAACAAACTCAACAAAGTACTCAGTATAACCATTGGCGACATCGATACAGATAAACTGCAAAGAAGGCACTGCCTTCAATATAAGCTTCATCCTCTCGAAGTCTGCATTGCTAATCCCAGTGCTGACGGTGGTGAAATTCATCGCATCAGCCTCAACCTGGGAGCTATAAGCTTGCCATTGCTCGACCGTATAGTGCTTGTGAATCGCAACCATCATGCGAAAATCAGTGAGCACCTGCGCCATTGAAAAGGTCCCCACGGAGTCCATATTTGCAGCGATAATGGGCACACCCGACCATTCGAGGCCGCTGTGCCGAAAAACATAGTCCCGGTCCAAAGACACCTCAGAGCGACTTTTTAAGGTGGACCTTTTTGGCCTTATTAAAACATCCTTGAAGCCAATTTTTAGTTCAGACTCAATACGCACTACTTGCCTCCTCATCTCGCTCTAAGCATTATCTCATAGTCAACAAAGGCCCAGTTTTTTGGGCCCAGCTTATAACACTGCGGACTAAGGTGGGTTAGAGCGATCTTCTTGGCCCGCTTAGAAACACCTATCATAATTAAGGGAGACTTTATAATGGCTAATGAAGGGAGCGTTGCGCGATTAAGGGCAACCTAGTGTCAACCTGCAACTGACCGTGCAGGTCGATGGAAATCCAAAATCCTGCTTGTGGTAAATTCGAAAAGTGGATAAAAAAAAGAAGTGGTGCGAAGAGAGGGGCTTGAACCCTCACCCCGTTGCCAGGACTAGGCCCTCAACCTAGCGCGTCTACCAATTTCGCCACCTTCGCATAAGATATGTAAAGCACGAAGTGCTTATTTATTTTCTTGCTCTTGAGCGCCTTCCGGCTCTGTAACCTTAGGCTCTTCAGAATCGGCTTTTGCATCTTCAGACTTAGCATCATCTTTAGCAGGCTCTGCATCAGAAGCATCATCACCAGGAGCATCTACGCTTTGATCGGCTGATTCATCTGCCTTCTCTGTGTCGCTAGACTCTTGCTTATCAGCTGCAGGAGTTTTCTTGCTCTCTTGAGGATTAGCTTTTTCTCCAGCTTTCTCTTCGTTAAGAGCCTTAAGCCTCTCACTCATCCCTACGTCGCCACCCTTACCCTGCATGATAGCAAGAGATACAGATGTAGCCATAAAGATCATTGCTGCTGCGTAGGTTAGCTTACCTAAAAAGGTCGTTGCACCCGAAGCGCCGAAGACTCCTTGAGAGTTACCACCGCCAAAAGCTGCTCCCACACCACCTTTGTTACCGCCTTGTACCAGCACAACCAAGATCATAAACAGAGCAACAATTACGTGAACTATGGTTACCAATGTCTCCATATGAACGGCTTTCCTAACACCCGGAAGTGGATTGGATAAAAAAAGATGGTGGCACCTCCCGGATTTGAACCGGGGACACGTGGATTTTCAGTCCACTGCTCTACCAACTGAGCTAAAGCGCCGTACCATGTAAGGGTTTTCTATTTACGACGATCCGGTATTTTCGTCAATGATGATTATGCTTTTTTTCTAAAAAAAGATCCATAGATCATGGCAAGACCATGCTAAAACTGGTATATATGGTGCCAAGGCATACGCCCGCCGTGAACACAAGCAACTGATTTAACAGGAATAAATTCCCATGACATCCGCTTCAAAACCAGTTATTATCGCCGGCCCATGTATGGCAGAGTCGCCGGACATTATGGATTCCGTCGCTGCTCGCCTTTCAAAGCTGGCTGAGAGCCTCGGCTTTACCTTCTACTTTAAGGCAAGCTTTGATAAGGCAAACCGCTCTTCTATCAACAGTTACCGCGGACCTGGGCTAGAAGAGTCCCTTCCCTGGTTCAAAGAAATCAAAGCCAAGTACGGCTGTCGATTGATCACTGACATTCATGAGCCACACCAGGCAGCTACCGCAGCCGAAGTTTTTGACGCGCTGCAAATACCCGCCTTTCTTTGCCGGCAGACTGACCTTCTCGTGGCAGCCGTCGCAACTGGAAGGATGGTAAACATAAAGAAGGGTCAGTTTATGTCACCTGACTCCATGCGCAATATTGCTGACAAGGTTAGGCAAACTTGTGAACAAAACGACCTTGAATTAAATGCAAGCCTGACCGAAAGAGGCACTTCTTTTGGCTACGGAGACCTTTTGGTGGACATGCGTTCTTTTCCAATGATGGCTAATTTTGGCTTGCCGCTTATCTTTGATGTCACCCATAGCACCCAGACCCCTCCAACTGGAGACGCCAAAACTTCTGGTGCAAACCGTAAGTTTGCTCCCATCTTAGCGCGCAGCGCCGCAGCAACCGGTTGCTTGGATGGCTTTTTCATCGAAGTCCACCCAGAGCCCTCGAAGGCCAAGAGTGACGCAGCAGCCCAGCTTAATATCGAGCAGGCGGAAGCTTTGATTTCTCAACTAGTACCCATTTGGAAGGATGCTAAAAAATGGCGAGAGTTGGATTCCAAGTTTGAGAGCTAAAGGTTGATTTCGTCTGTCACCACTGTCACCGCCATATCGTGGTCAGGTGGCCAACCAAACCGTCACCACCATATCGTAGTCAGGCCGCCAACCAAACCGTCACCACCACGCGATGTTTACGAAGTAAATATCGTGGTTAGGTGGTCTTTGCACAAGATTCCCTTACCCTCGCTTCGCTCGGGGGAATGACAGCTGGTCAGTGCTTCCTTATCTGAGATTCCCTTACCCTCGTTTCGCTCGGGACAGTTGGTCAAGGTGGTCTCAGAAATTTACTGCATTCATTTATTACGAAGCCTTCGAGCTATCATCACTCTGCTCCACCTCATCGCCACCAAGCCCTTTTTTCTTCTTAAGAAAGCCCGTAATCTTTTTAGCGATCAGTGGAAAAACCCCTAATAAGACAAAGGAAAATAGTAGGGTCGGCGACAATATTCCTTTCAAGGAAGTGATCTCAGCGATTTGCGTCCCTGCGTTTACGTACACCGCGGTCCCAGCCAGCATCCCCAGCTGGCTTACAAAGAAAAAGGTTGCTGTCTTAATGGGCGTCAGGCCCATAGCAAGGTTTATGACGAAAAATGGAAACAGAGGCACCAACCTTAGAGTAAAAAGGTAGAACGCCCCTTCTGCTTCGACCCCTTTGTTAATCTTCTCTAGCTTGTCACCAAACTTCTCCTGAACCCAGTCTCTAAGTAGAAAACGCGCAGTCAAGAAGGCTAGGGTAGCTCCAATGGTGCTAGCAAATGAGACCATAATGGTCCCCATAACAAGCCCGAATAAAGCTCCACCTGCTAGCGTCATAACCGCCGCACCCGGCACTGACAAAGCGGTGACGGCTATGTAGACCCCCATATATGTGAGGACAGCACTTAAGGTGTTTTGCTCTATGTATGCTTGTAGGCTTTCTCTTTGCTCCTTGAGATAACCTAGGGTCAGGTACTTACCTAAATCGAAGTAGAAGAATGAAAACAAAGCAACGGCAACCACACATATTACGATGACCTTAATCATCGGCGATGATTTTGGTTTACTCATAAATATTTCCTATACAAAAGGATTACACAACAGGTCTCTCTTTAATCTTAACTCAATTTCTTGCAGGGTGTGACCCACCTTCACAGAGCCCATTGCTCATCAAGAAGTATCAACAAAGTTACTGGAAAGAGGTGGAAAAACAAGCACATCAGAAGTTTAGGTGGATTTCACCTTTTGTTTTCTTCATAGTTTTTGAGTTAGCTTAGCTTTGAAATTCTTACATAATCTTGCGCGGAGGCTTGCCATCGAGGAGTAATGAAGCCATCCACAGAAAGTCGACTCCGCTATACTGTCGGGTGCAGTCCTGGGATGGATGATACTCGATAGAGTCTCTCTGCCACAGGTAGTCAGCACGACGGTGACAGTTTTGCGGCAGGCTATCATCTGGAAACTGGGGCATCGACAATAGCTCTTCGAGCATCGCTACCTGAACCCGCTTATCATAAACTCCACCAAGCTTAAGGCGAAGCCACTTAAAGAATAGATTTTTATGGTCCACCTCAAACAGCTGCTGAGCCAGCCACATCTTCCGTTGTTGGTACATATTATGAATGGTGAATGGGCTCAGCACATTTGCGACCTCCCACAACACACTACGAGGGCCCCGCCATAAACCCTTCTCCTGATAGAGGGACTGCACCTCCAACTCTAACCATAGGTGAAGCGCCAATAAATGGGAGGTATAACCACGTTTGGTAAAAAGGGTATCAAACTCAAACGTTGAAAAACCACGCTCTATGATTGGAGGCTGCTCTTCGATGTCATAAAAGATCGACATTCTTCGCAGTGTTTCAGCAAGACCGGGCGTTAAAAAACTGACATGGATAGGCCCATCATCAAAATAACCATCATTGACGTCCACATAGGCGAAAAATTGCTCAATGGTTTTATCACTATTGGGAGGTGATTGACTCAGGGCTATCATCAAGCCCAAGATCATATCTCTCGATGTCCAGTGATCACAGGTGGGGTGCCTTTGCCATTTTCCAAGCTTATGAGACTTTTTTATGCTTTTCCAAGCATTCATTGCCTTCTTTTCGTAGCCGAGTTTTTTAAGGGATACATAACGGATTGAAGAGAACAAGAGGCTGTCGCATACGTCCCTAACCTTACCATCAAGCAGCTCTCGGTTTACGATCATACCATCTAAGGTATGTTTTTTCGCGATTTCACTCTCGTAAAACAAGACCCTTTTGTGTAGCTGCTCTTCAAGCTCCTGATAGCGAAGCTCATCATAGGTCATGGCATTTGCGACCATACCTTTTAGCAGGGCATTGGAATGGGAAAGATTACGGCTATTTTGTATCACTTGGGTGATAGCAATCACAGCCAGTAGACCGAGAAACACTGGCAGAAAGCCTCTTAAGATACAAATCACAATTCCCAAGATAAGAACCTCCCTTATCATCCTTTCTAAGTATCGGAAATTGCGCGTATTTATTGATAATTTAAAAATATTTTTATTTAATGACTAAAATAATTGGATTTTATCGGACCCCAGAACGACTTATCACACTGACAAAGAACCCAAATTAGGCAATTTTTATAGGTAATAATTGGTCTTTGAATCGTTTTTCAGTGGCAATATTTCAGTGCAATTAAGGCGAGAACATACTATAACCAAGCCCGAGGTAGCGAGCTTTAGTGGATAAAAAGCAACTAACAGGGGGCATTGCATATGAAAAAAAGCCAAGGCATTTTGTACTTTTTCGTAGCCTTGACACTCAGTGTGACCTTTCACAGTGACAAAACCCATGCAGGAAACTGGTGCAGCTCCACACAGGCAGTTGAAGACCAAGTGATTGGACCCGAGTGTGCATCCTATGACCCAGATGGCTTAAAAAATACAGTTAATGAGCTTCGTAGCTATTTGGTCTTTTTAAAAGACCAAGACGTCAACTGGAACCTGAGCACCCTATCCTTGCTGGGAAAATTTTTAAAAGACTACCGGATTCAAGAAAGCATTTGGCTCCTCAATCGTCACCAGAAATTTGATGTTGCAGACCTGCTTGAGTATCAACTCAAGCAGGTGCTGATGTGTGCCCCTGAAGCCAAAAAAGAGCCACTTGGAGGGGGAGCGACACAAACATGGTTGATTAGCTTTGACCATGGAGTCGAATCCGAGCAGCAAATTCGAGCTGTGTATAAGCCTCACCAAGCGAACCTTTCATCCCATGTAGGCTCTGAAGTTGCGACCTATCTAGTGGATAGGTTTCTTAAAACTGACCTTGTGCCATTGACCATCTCAAGGAACTTGGACGGCCCAAAGGCGGGATCACTACAGTATTTTATCAAGGGGGCTGTCAAGATGTCCGATCCCAGCCTACCAGAGGAGCACAAGCACAAAACATCTAGAATGTACTTGCTTGACTTTCTCACTAAAAACATCGATCGAGGCGACTATTTCTCAGAAAAAAAAATTAAGTTTGAGTACAACTACCTCTACCTTCCGAGCTTGAATCAGTTAATAGCAATCGACAATAGCTGGGCCTTACGGGGCAACTACTTTCCAGCAAAGGTAAAAGGCTACTGGGTTGATAAGCGCCACAAATACGAAAAGAAGTATTCCTTTCCCAAAGACCAGGTTCCAGATCCTATCTTCTACACCCGGGTCAAAAACTTGGATGAGGAGATCCTCCATGAAACTCTTGATGGTATTATCAGCGATACTGCGATCAATAAGATCTTAAAGCGACAGCCTAAAGTTCTGGGAGCATTTGAAAAGGCTGAAAATTTTGAAATGCCTGTGGGATAAATTCCTGTTATTCCCCCGAGCAAGTGTCTGTCATTCCCCCGAGCGAAGCGAAGGGCGGATTGCTAGATTAAGTGCAGAAGAAAAATTTTCATCGCTTCGCAGGGCGACTTTAGATAACCTGTGATACGA
>JABSRF010000030.1 GCA_013215275.1 Oligoflexales bacterium
ATTTGAAACCTCAAATAGCCAAATATATCAACTACCTAAATTGCTTACTAGTTAGTCAATAGTATGGGACCAGTGCCTAAATATTAATTACATTAATATTGTTTTTAATAATAATATATGTATTGAAAAACATAATCAATTAACTCTTATACAGAAAATAATATAAAATATATAAATAGTATTAATATGAAAATATCTAAGCGTACCTGTTTATTTTTAAAGAAAAAATTAAATATATTAGTAAATTTTAAATTTCTTTTTATTAATAATTTTTGCCTAACCGATAACTATAAAGGAATTAGGTTAATGAAATAGAGCAAATATTACTTTGATACCAAAGTGAAATAAACGTCCGTGTAACTTATGTAACTAGTTGAGATTAGGGAAGGGAATTATTAGATGAAATTCAATGCAAAGCACAACCTCATGTCAATCCTCCAAATGGGAGTGAACCTGAAAGAGTTAGCAACTCTTCTATTAGTAGCAGGGTTCATGACCAGTTGTGGATTCATCACTCAACCGACTAACTACAGTGGTCAGGCTGAGTTTATGGACAACTCCTCTGGAGCAGCCTCCGGAAATTTTGGCTCAAGTGGTGATGCGACTGCTGGGTCAATGGATGACTTTGAGATGGATGCCATCCTCGATAAGTTAAATAGTGATATTGCTGCAATCCAGCAGCAGATTGTTGCTTTACAAGAAGCAGACGATGCAATCAACTCAAGGATCGATGACCTTGAGAAAGCATTGGATGATTTCAAGAAGGCAATGGAAGAAGAAATCGCTGCATTGAAGGCGAAGGATACTGAGCTACAAGGTGACTTAGCTGCTTTAGAAGCTCGTATCAATGTTCGCATCGATGCTGAAGTCGCTCTTTTAGATCAAGCAATTGCTGGAATTAAAGACGACATCTCAGATCTTGAAGATGTTGATGCCGAAATCAAGGCTGATATGATTGCATCTTTGGAAGATCTGGAGACTGATCTTAAAGACTATACAAATGCGGGTCTCGCTGATCTTGAGGAAAGATTAAGTGATGACCTTGAAGACGTAAGAAAAGACTTACAAGCTAAGCTCGATGCTAATCGTGCAGAAATGCTATCTGAAATTGCTCGTTTAGATGCGGCAATTGAAGGAATTCAAGGCCGACTCGACGGTCTTGACACTAGCTTAGCAGGTCTGCAAGCTGACTTGGATGCAACGTCTGTTGAGCAATGGGATGCCAACAAGGCAACTGCTAGCACCATTCTTGAAGGCTATGCCGCTGAAGCTGCAGTGGTTGGTTTAAGCGAAGATGATGCTGGCTCTGGTGTTGCAACTGCTAGAACAAACTTAGCAGGGTTCGATACATCAGAAGACAATCCAAGCCGTAAAGCTGATTTTGAAGCCATCCTTGCTGAGATCGAAGCAGTCAAAGGAAAGGTAAAGGCAGCGGCAGAAGCTTACAGAGATAGCCAAAATCGAGCTATCGCTGATATTAACGATAGAATCAAAGCATCTGAAGATGCACATGATGCCCTTGTTCTTGACATGGGTAATCAGTTTGCTGTTGTTAACGGCAAGCTTACCGACATGCAGAATCAGATCAACGCTATCAACGCTCAATTAGCACAATTGGCTTTAATAACTGCTAGACTTGATGCTCTAGAAACTCATACTGGTGAGCTACAAGCAGCTGTTGACTCGATCAACGACAACTTCACTCCAGAAGTTCTAGCAGACATCGAAGCTAACAAAAACGCAATTAAAATGAATAAGGAAGCTATCAACACCCTTACTCTAGCTGTTGCAGCTATCAATGCGACCATTCAAGGAATTCAAGAAGATATCTTAGGCCTTAAGATTGGTGACGAAGAAGTTGCAATGCTTCAGGGAGTTTTGGATTCTTACAAAGCTGATACCGGAGCAATCTTCACTGAGTTCCAAACTGATGAAGGAAAGCAGACTGAGCTTGGCGCTAAGATCGAGTGGATCACTGAGATTTCAGTAAGATACCAAGCAACGTCAACACACTATCAAAAAGGTATTGCAGAGCTAATTGCACTTTTCAGATCGAAAGAAATGCAAAGTGATGCAGTTGGTGATGCGATCACTGCAGTTGAGACTGATTTTACTAGCTACATGGTAGCTGACGTAAACAACAAAGAAGTGATTCGTGCAAAAATGCAGGATTACACAGACGAGCTTACTAAGTTACGTACTGACCTTGATAACCTTCAGGCAGCACATGATGCTCTAGCGGCAGACGCTGTTAAAAGAGATGAGTTCGATTCTGCAATTGCTGAGCTTAAAGCTGCGGATGCCGCTTTAGCAACTGATATCGAAAATGCGCTTCAGGCAGCAAAAGACTACACTGATGAGGCAATCAACAGCTACAAGGCTGAGGTTGCTGACATGTTTGACGGAATGGGCGAAGAGATCCAGCAGACTGCTGCTGCTCTAGCTTCCGACATTGCGGACCTTCAGGTTAAGAACAAGTCTCTTGAAGAAAGACACAATGTCCTAGAAGGCAGAGTCGATAACATGGTTCTTACTCAGGAAAGAATGGCTGAGCTTGCGGAGAAAAGAGAGAAGGCTGAAGCTGCTTACGACCTTTTCTTAAGAGCTCTATTCGAACTAGAAGGACACGCTGTTCAGGTCTGGGATCCAGTTCAAGGATCTGCTAACTGGGCAGACTACCTAGTTGACTTTAAAGCTAATGTTATGGATCCACGTGCCGTGAATCCTGAAGTCTGTGGAATCGAAATAGCTGCAAGCTTTCCAAACTCAATTGGACTTGACGCTCAGAGAATCCTAGCAATGGAAGTCGTGAACAGAGTATGGCGCGATAATGATCCTGACGGAACGCTTCAAAACATTGCTGGTCAGACAACCATGCTAAACCGCTACCCAGCTGGTGAAGCGAGTGATCCAAACTGTCTGTCAGAAGCAGTTGCTTGGGCAGAGGGTGTTGACCTAAACTCATTCCACACTGTTAAGGGTGGCGATTTAGGCCTACTAGACGCTTTAAATGCTAATGCAGATTACACAGCATTAAGGCTTAGGTTCATCAACACAATCCAAGCTTATGCACAGGATTGGTCAGCGTACCAGGATATCCTTGCGCAGATCCACGATGCGGATGGTGCAACCCTAGCTGATCTTCTTGCTCAGGTTGCAGTTAGCATGCAAGATCAGCTTGCAACGAAAGCTGAGCTTGAACTTGTTAGATCACAATTGCAAGGCCAAATCGACGGTATGCAGCTTGCTATCGACGGATTGGAAGCGAAAGACGATCAGTTTGAAGGTGAGTTGGCTGATATTCGTAATCAAGTTGCTGGTGTTGACGCTGCTTATAAAGCTGCTGACACCGCCTTACAGGCTCAGATCGATGCGATTCCTGATCCAAATGTTCCAGCTGGAGTTTCGGAAGGAATGGCTGACTTGATCGCGATCGTTGCTGAAATTGCAAAAAGAAGTGGCTATGCTGACTTAGCTCTTGATGCTGAGCAGATCGGTACGACTCATTTTGCTGATACGTTTGATGAAGACAAGTATCGCATGACACCGAAATTTGTTGAAATTCAGCACTTTTTCTCAGACCTTTACAATGACCTTGCTGACGGAGTCCTTAGGGATGCAGATGGCAATCCAGTTGCAAGTATCAGTACTCGCTGGGCGTCACATACCACTAACTTAATGAGGCATGGTGATCGAAGCCTTTGTAACACCAATACGATTGGTCTTGGCCAAGGTGCTGCTCAGGATCGTTGGAATAGCCACAATGGTCACTGCAGGGTTAACTTTAGAAACAACACCTTAAGGCGTTATCACAACACTGCAGTGGGTAATGTGATGTTCCGTGCAATCGGTAGTGCGCACTTAGCATTAGGTCGCAGCAACAATGGCAAGAAGCTTATGGTTCCTTTTGTCGATGCTGACGATATCACTTTCCAGGCAGGAAATGCTGTTCAAGGTGGTGCTTATAGCGAAGCTCCAGTGGTTCCAGTTGACAGTGTGGTCGTTCATGGATCTCCATTTGCTGGTGTCTTTGACTTCTTCCCAACGGAATTATTGATGAGACCATCTGGTGCTGGAAATGCATACTATGATATCCAGACTTACTTCACTCCTGTTTCTTACGAAATAACAGGACAGCAGGATATCGGTGGCGGTATCACCACTTATAACTATGAGTTCACCGAAGGTGCTGAAGTTGGACACAGAGTTGAGCTTTACAGTCCAATCGTCCTTGACTTCATCAGCGCAAGCGACAAGGTAAGAACCCTACAGCATGCTAACGGTGTTAAGTTTGACCTTGATGCAAACGGCAAAGCTGAGCGTACTGGTTGGGTAGATGGACTAGATGGAGCGTTCTTAGCCCTTGACTTAAACAAGAACGGTAAGATTGATGACGGTAGCGAGCTATTTGGTCAGTCAACAATTCTTGAGAATGGCCAGAAAGCAGCTCATGGTTATGAAGCACTTGCACATTACGATGCAAACAAAGACGGTAAGATCGATGCAAAGGACCCTGTCTTCAAAGACCTAGTGGTCTGGTTCGACAAGAACGTTGACGGTGTTTCTCAGAAGCATGAGATCTACAGCTTGCAAGACCGTGATGTGACTGCACTTTCAGTAAGCTACACTGAGCTTGCAGGTGGCACTGGCTTCGATAAGGGTAACCTTGTGAAGTACAAAGCGAAGTTCTTCGGACCGAAGTCTTGTCCAGAAGATGGCTGTAACTCTTATGACATATTCTTCGGAGCGTCAGTTGAGCTTAACTCTAAGTAATTTAATTAGGGACTCGCGTCCCTTTGTCCCAAGTTTTGGGGGCTGAATTTTGCGAAACTCACTCTGGTTTTTAATCGTTTTGTTAGGCATCTTGAACTCCTGTAGGAGTGACCAGGGAAGAGTTTATTGGGTTGACGAAGAGAGGAAGGTTAAGCTGGCGTTTGATGCGCAGGCTGAGTCTGACCTCTCTTCTTACGTTTTAAACCTAATTGGGCCGAATGGAGAAAGAACTAGGGCTTGTGAGTTTTCCCTGGCAAATGACAGCCTACAGTTTGTGTTAGAGAACGAGCTGATCCTAAATGAATCCCATCATACAAAAGCTGAGTCCATTGTAGCGATGGGCGATGAGCTGCCTCCGTATCCTGAGAGGGTTAAGGCTGTTGCCCGCATCGAAATAAGGAAAGAAACCTTAGAAGGAAACTCTGGTAAAACCTCTTATGTGCAGTTCCCAGTACCTTTATTACAGAGTGACTTACTAGCAGCAAAACAAGAACTGAAAATAGATAGCAGCATAAAACTAGAGGAAGTTGCTTATCAAACGATTAAAGTGATCGATTTAGACACTGGAGACCCAATTGAGGGTGCTTCGGTGATAGCAATTGTAAACGATTACCTTCCAACGGAAAATGATGGCAGAGAAGCTATCTGGCGTAGCGATATTTTTAGGCCAATCATCCAGAAAACAGACAACTCAGGCTTAACGACTTTATTACCTTTAAAAAACATCACTGAAAATTCAAACTTCACAGTGATTGCCTACGGACCTGGCTATTGCACCTATCTTTCTGAGCCGCAGCTGTTCTCAACAGAAACCATCCCTGAGATAAAGCTGAGAGCTTGCTCTTTTGCGGACGAAACCACCGAAGGTTTTGTCGTCAACTTTCATCCAGAAGAGTTAACCTATACAGACAATGTTGGTGGTGAAGATCGCTTGGTTGCTTATACACCTTTGCGGGAAATGCGAGTGCGAGTGGATAGCTATTCCCCAGTGCTTAGGGGGCTTCAGATTAGAGTTACAGAATCTCACGACCTTGGTGGAACAGAGAACTCTTCTTTGGGGACAGTTGTGTTAAGCAGCAAACCTGACAAGTACATCTATAAGTTTAATAGTGAGTTAACCATCGACCTCCCTCTTTTATTCCAATACAACGGCACGGACAATGGGGAGTATATTGTTAGGATTTTGGGAGAAGAGGTGCCTCTCAGTGAAGACGCTGATGAAAAGCTAATAGCTCATATGTATGGATCCAAGAACACAGATGCTCCGAGCATTGAGTTTGCTAGCAACGTTACGATTCGCGGTCCAGTAAAAGAGAATGTTTTATCTGGAAAGTCAGAGTCTGAATTTTATGTATCAAGCAAACTTTGTACCTCGGGATTCGAACTAGGCGTTGGAGACATCTTTAAACCTTGCGACGAAAATGGGGAAGCAACCTTTACGATCGGAGAGGTTAGTCTGGTAAATAAAAGCAATCAGATTGGTGGTAATGAAACCCTAAAGGTTTTTTTAAAAAATAGGTATAAACTCATAAGCAAGGACGATCACCTGGAACGTAACCATTTTACTGTTTTCGTAGACTACGGAGACCCAAGCTTTGAGTCGATGGAAATAGGCAAAGACTTTGGATTTGCAAATGCAGGTGATCAAAAAGGGAGCGAGGATTTTCCATATGTTTATCCCATTGGAATTCTCAGTGGTGGTAGCACCAATACAATTATTATAAGCAAGAGTAATCTCTCAGATAGTGTCCTAAGGTTTCCTTCTGCTGCAAAGTGTATTTACAAAGGGGTTGCTGCTCAAGAAGGATCAATCTTAGGTGACAATACTGGAGTCACGATCGAGAGTATTGCTATTGCTAGCAGTGAGGACGGGTTAAATAGCGCTAGTTTTGTATCTTGTGTGGATGGAGAAACAGCAAGAGATATTTCTCTAGACGCAAGTTTTATTTCTTTTCCTGCTGATGCGACTGGCGATGCTGAGCTTTACCTTCTCATCACAGACCCCGCAGGCCACCGGTCACCAGCTACGCGCTTCACAATTCCTGCTTGCCCTGCAAATGTAAGCACGACTGAGGGGACCGCATTCTGCTGGCAAGAATAAAAGAATTGAACGTAAAAAACTCACAATTTCTAAGCATTTGACCGATATAGCCTATATAGATTTCAATAAATAACTTCATCGATTTGTTGGTACGAAAGCTATAAAAGGTGTTGAAGAAATCGGCAAAATTTGTTCTTTTCTTAATTTTAACTGCACTTGCTTACTCACCTCGGGTGTATGCCCAATCTGTGCCTAAACCAAGCAATACCAAAAAGGAAGAGCCTTACCTGCATAAGGTTAATATTGAAGATCACATAGAAAGAACTAATATCTATTCATATAGCAAAAAAAGAATTAAATTCAAGACAAAAGACTTCTCCTCAAAGGTGAGCAAATATGATGTTTTTTTGGTGCTTAACGATGAGCTAAATGCCATCTTAGCTGAGGTGGTCGTGGTAAAGCTGAGTAAACGCAAAACCACTGCCTATGCAAAAAAATCTCGAATTGCTGGTGACCTCAAGTTGCGGGAGCTGGTAGGTAAAAAGATCATTAGAGTCGCAGACTTAAAGCAAGTTCTTGGTAGCCTACTGATGTTTCGCTCTAATCCGGTGGCACAGCTTGGGTTATTTGGGCATTCATTTATTAGCAGTGCTGCCAATGTTGCTACAGGCAACAACCTTAACCCTCAAGTCTTGGCTTTTGGAGCCTCCATTGAGGCTTTTATTCCAAAATCTGATGAGATATCATGGCTGAACTGGTTTGGCTTAAGGTATAGCTTGAGTCAACAAAATGAAGCAAAGATCAATATTAAAACATCAAAATCAGAGATGGAGCAATCAGCTGTCTTTACGGGAGACAGCAGCAGCACTGAGTTAATCGTTCAGCCATGGTTTGAGTATTCCTGGATCTATCATGTTTCTTTAGTCTATGGAATCAGCACCCAAACCGAAGATAAGATTACCTTTGAAGGTGGGGAGCTTAATGATGAAATTGCCCTCGTTTTAGCACGTGACCACACGCACTATACTTTGGAGCTGGCTTTTAACCCGATCCATAATATCTATGCCGGATTTTCAGCGAAAAGTGTTGGCAGTCAAAAATTTACTGTGACGGATTCTTTAAGTGGTCAAAAAGAAGACGGCTTATGGTCTGCGACCTATTTTGCTTTTTGGGCCTCTACGACCGTTGCTATAGGGTTTGATACAAAGCTTAGCTTTCGTTATGACCTCACTAGACGAGAGGATATCACCAGCGATCATGCCGCTATTGGTTCTGGGAATGATCAACAAATTGTAGACTGGGAACAAAAAGTTGAGATAGGAGTTATTTATGCTCCATAAGCAAAATCTCTTCATTCTCATAATTTGCTTGGTATTTTTTAGTTCAAGTTTGAGTGGGCAAGATTTTCAGTTAGACTCAGATCCTTCCTTTGATAACGATCCAAGTTTAGGGTCGGGTACCTCAGTCAATCCAAAACCTGCAAGTGGTAAAACTAAGAAAAAGTCAAAAATAAAAGACAAAAAAGATGACTCAGATGAAGAGGATGCAGGAGATATCCTATATGAGGTGACCTTAGATTCTAGCATCGAAAATAGCACGATATACAAGAAACACAAAAAAAGGCTCATCTTTAAAACAGATAGTTTTACTGAGAAAGTTAGAAAATACAGTATTTTCCTGGTACTCAATCAAGATAAAACAGGTGTGATTGCAGAGTTAGTGGTCACAAGAGTCCGGCGGAAAAAGAAAAAGGCATACGCTAGGGTCACCAGGATTGTGGATGGTCTTAAAACAAAAGATTTGGTAAAAAATGTAGTCATTCGCTTCCACGACTTAAAAAAAGTTTTGGGAAATACGCGAATATTTCATGAAAATCCTATTGCTGGTCTGTCTTTGGAACGGGCATCTTTTGTGATGTCGTCGGTGAACGCAATAACTCAAAGTCAACTAAACCCTATTGCTTACTCTACAGGAGCTAACCTTCAATTATTCATACCTTATTGGGAAAGCCTGGAATGGGCAAACTGGTTTGGACTAAGGCTTAGGTTTCATCAGAACTCAGCTGAAAGCGTCAATTTTAGGCTCCCTGCAGAGACGGTAACCCGTGACGGGGTCTTAGGTGGGTCTTGGTCTAATGTGGAGCTGTTGATTCAACCATGGTTTCGTTGGGACTGGATTCATCATGTTACTCTTGGTCTTGGAATTATGAACAATGAAGACCAGCTGACCGTTGATGAAGGAGAAAAATTGACCTACCTTACTACCTATGCACCACCCACTATACGACTTGGCTTTGTCTTCAATCCCGCATTCAATTTCTTTTTAGGTGCTGAGTATACTCACTTGGTATCTAGCGCCTATCAAGTGAAACTCAACTCTGAAGACCACTTAAAAGGTAAGTGGGGAGCTAGTACCATTAATACCTTTGGGCAGATTTTGCAGCCAGTATCTCAATCATTCAAAGTTGATGGTAAAGTAAGCTTTACTAAGAGAGACGATTTAATTCAAACAGAGTCTGCAAATGATGGGGAATCTTTGGACCAAACGGTGAGTGATTGGGGGTACACATTGAGCTTTGGTTTTGTGTATTCTCCATGAGGAAAAGGTTGACCTTTTTAGGTTTAAATCTCGTGCGTGTTATAATCAATCTGATATATTTATGACAGCTCTAAAGTTGCGAAATAGCGGATAGAGAATGCCTCACTTACGACTGCTTTGCCTAACTTGCACGGTATACACAGCACTGTCTGCCGTACCTGTTTTTGCGTCTAAGAAGCTCAATAATGATGTAGTAACAGGAAGGCTAGTTCCTCCCGGTCCCTGGGAATTTTTTATCTATGAAACCGTGGATAGAGTTGGAACTTTGGATGCAGATTCCATTGACCAAACCCTCGAAGAGCTGAGTTCTTCTATTTCAAATGATGGAAGTGCAAAAGATGCAGAAACAGTCATAGCTTACGCTAGTGCCAACTTCGATCGCTTTGTCTTAGACTATCATGCTCATGTGGCTGAATTTAAAAAGTCATTCTGGAGCTGGCAGAATAGTGGAAAAAAAGGCGAACGACCCGTCTTTAAGCTGGGAGACGAAAAACTCTATTTACAAAAAGCCCTCATCAGTTACAGGCGCCTAGTTTTTGACTTCCCGAAAGAAAAACGTACGGATGACCTTTATTTAAACCTATCCCTTATTTTATCTTTGAGCCGCAACCAAAATAAAATTATTTATCTAAAAAAGCTTCTCAAAGAATTTCCTAAATCACCTCTTAAGGAACAAGCTTTCCTGCAGTTTGCTAACGCCTACTTTGACAAAAAAAAGATAGGATCAGCATTCAAGTATTATAAACGCCTGCAACGGTCCGCAAATAACAAAATTCGACTTTATGCTCGGTATATGGTTTCTTGGATTCATTATTACAAGAGTAAAAGAAAGGCCAGTGTATTTGCAAAAAAATTGCAGGAGGTAGCAAGAATTGGATTGATACAAGGAAGCAAGTCTGGAGCATTCGTCACTGAGCAGATCTTAAGTGACTTAGTAAAAATTTGGGATAAAGATGAATACCTCCCAAGAGCTGAAGATTTTTTTAACCGGGTTCAAAGATATGATTACTATCTTTTTCTCTTAGAGAGGGTGGCCAAAAGAAATATTAAACTCAAGCGTTTTGACCAAGCTATTGAAACGTATAAAAAGATTATTAGTGGTTCTACCATCAAAAAGAACAATCCTATGATTCATGGAACCATTCTTGATATCTATATGCGAAGGAGAAAATACACTCAAGTCGTTGCGACATTTCTTCAGATGGAAAAACTGTATCTTAAGGGCTCAGCATGGACGTCAGCAAACAAAAATCAAGTCCCCGCTGTTAAAATCCTGATGGAAAAAAGCCTTAAAAAATATGCTCTGGTACTCTCTAAGCAAATCAAGTCTGAACCAAGCTTAGTGAAACCTCTTACCCTTCTATTTGAAATGTATCTGAGGTGGTTTCCTAAGACAAAAGCGGCTACCTCAATGAGGCTTAAACTCGCTCAGCTTCAAAGTAATGGTAAGCAGCACATTAAATCAGCTGCAAACTATAAACAGTTGAGTGAAGATGCTGGTAAAAATAAGAAGCTCAAATACAATGCTTTTAAGTTCGCGATTTTAGAGATGAGCAAGGCTATTGAGCTAACAAAGCCCCCGAAACCTACTTTGCCACATCCGTTAGCACAACCATCCGTGTACCTACAGATAATCAAGGATTACGTGGCTTATTTATCTGAGTATATAAAGGAATACAATAAGAACGAAATTGATACCAACTATCGATACAGACTAGCCGAAACTCAATATACCTACGGATACTACAAAGAAGCCATTGCAATTTGGAATTCTATCATTGATAAATTCCCTGATTCTAAGTGGGCCCAAGCCTCGATTAAAAGCATTAATTTGTTCTATGTCACGAGCAATAATTGGAGAGAGGTCAATCGCTTTGGGTATCAACTAGTCGCAAGTAAGAAGATTAAGGATAATAAAGTCTTAGCAGAGGTCATCCAAAGTATCCGCACAGCATCCTTTACCCTTGCAAAACAGCAGGTTGCTCAAAACTCTCTGCAAACCGCTTTATCAGTGTACATGGAATACCATAAGACTTTTCCAAAGGAACAAGAAGCTGATCTAGCCTTGTATGAGTCGTTTCTGATTGCAGGGAAACTGGGAAATACCGTGTTGCAAGTCGACTTAGGTCAGAAATTTATTAAAGCATACCAAGCTTCTAAGCTGCTTGCTGAAGTTTTGATGAATATGGGCATTATCTTTGGAAATTTAATTGAAGTTGAAAAAGCTGCGCTTTATCTATCAAACTTTGTATCCAGATTTCCAAAACATGCCAAGGTACCGGATTCTTATATGAGTATTGGTAGGTACTATACTGCTTCTGGGAATCCAGATAAAGCAGCTTTAATCTACCTAACCTTTGCTCGAACCTTTCCCTCGCATCAGAGGGTAAAAGAAGCCTTCTCTGAGGCCATTCGAATCACAAAGGATTTAGGAAATAAGCAGGTTCTTTTTAATGTATTAAGTGTCTATCAAACCAATCCTCAAGCTAAGGACCCATCTACCCAATTACTGGCAAATGCAATTAATGCTGTTGAAACCAGGCAGAATGTTGACACCGTGATTACTCAAGTTGCAGGGGCACCGGTTGGTGCTCGGAAAGAAGCATCTGAGTTACTCTCTAAGTCCATCGTTTCAAGCATAAGAGCGTATGTGAGCAATGAATCTCAATCAGAGCTTAACATTTCTCCAGGGATTGATGCTTTATCCAAACAAAAGAAAAGTCAATTCAAGTTAATCGAAGATCTTCACAAAAAAATTGTCAGGATGGGTCACCCAGATTACCTACTTGAGTCACATTATTATATGGCAGTCTTGTTCTATACTTACTCCCGGAAGCTGATTCCAATGATTAAAGCTGCGGATGAAAAAAATAAGATTAAAATTGAAAATGCTGCATTTGAGGCTCAAGAAATTGCAGAGTCATACTTTGAGTTTATCAACGAAGCAGTAAAAAGAAACATATCTCTTCAACAAAAGATTGTTTACCAAGGTATGGGAATCTACAAGAAGAACTATCCTTTACCGAGAGAGGTACTCTTAAAGCCAATCTTTGCTACTTACTCGCCTAATTAGTAGGAATTTGTTATGCGTAAAGTGGTCTGTTATGTTGGTGTTCTTGTTGTTATTCTTATTTCCTCCTGTATGAGCAGGAGAAATATTGAAAGTGAAGCTTTGTTGACGCCAGGCCAACCTTTCTTAATAACGGATGAGAACACTAGCCTAAACTCGTTACCGAAATCTAAGGCATTATCGGAGCAGCTCAAGTCACTCAAAGCAGAGTATGCAAACAATAAAAGTAACATTGCTGTCATCAACCGACTGGTCGACACCTTATTCTTGCTAAAAAAAAATAAAGAAGCAATCGCTTATGGGAAACAAATATTGGTGACCGACCCAAACAATATGAAAGTTCGGTTGAAAATTGCCCATGCAGCTGTGCGCCAAAGAAAATATCCTTATGCAGAGTTTGTGTTGTCACAAACTCCATGCAGCAAAGACACAAACTGCTCAAATTTGCTTGGTGTGATTGCCTATAACAAAGGGAAAATTAAAGAAGCATTAGAATACTTTAAGCGGGCTTTAACCCTAAGTACAAAAAATATATCTGCATCACTAAACCTTGCTTTATTGTACATGGAATTTTATAAGTTCGATGATGCTTTAGCAGAAGTTAGAAGTATTTTGAAACAATCTCCAAGAGATAAGAATGCTAAGTTAATTCTTGCTGTATTATTAGTCTTGCAAAGGAAACTAGATAAAGCAGAAGATGTATTGGAGGATTTATATGTTAAGAATAAGACAAACCCTGTAGTCTTGCATAACCTTAGTGCAAATGCTCTGAAAATGCGGGATTATAATCGGGCATTAAAACTGATTAACCGGACTCTAAAATTTGCGCCTCGTTACACTTTTTCTATAGATAAATCTATTAAATTGAAAGAGGAAGTTGTGTTGAAAAAGAAGGCAGGAGGTTAGATGACTAGGAATAATAAACATGAATGACGGACATACCCATATTAAGTTTTATCTTGCCTTTATTTCCACACTGATACTCTACCTTCTCTGCATCGCCTTTATTAGCCTAGGAATGACTGCCTATCAATCCATGCCCAGGCCAGAAAATCTGCTGACTCCGTTTAAGCTGAATAAGCCTCAGAGCCAGTTTTTTGAGGATTTTCCCAGCGTTGCTAGTGAGGATTGTCAAGTGGTTGCTGACCTCATTGATATCACCGCCCATGAGTTGAAATGGTCTGAAGACTATTTGCAAAAACTGCCACCTGCAGGTATTGAGCAGATTCATGAAAGTCAGCTAAGAATCAAATCTAGTGCGGAAGTCGCTTCGACAGGCACCGTTGAGGTGTGGAATGATTTAAATCTTACCAATATGGAAACTTTAGAACAGTCTATTGATTATGTATTCGCTCAAAAGCTCGCGATCGCCTCTAAAGAGTATGCTTCATATCGAAATAGCAAGGGGCTATGCTTGCGAGGAGTTCGGGTTGCCCTCAATTCGGTCTTAAAAGACTACATGGAAGGGATGTTACCTACGCGCAACCTCCACTCTTTACCACACGATTTAGAGATGGCAAGTTCGCCAAGGCGCAGAAGGATAGGTTCTCCTGGGCGTTCAGCTGATGGCTTTAAACGATGGGCGATTAACAACCCTGTGGCTATGTGCGTGACCTTAGGGCTTGGTGAGCTTACGAAACGGGGGCAGCAAGAAACGAAATTGATGCGAGGAAGCGTTTTAGTTTACGGTAGGGGGCGGTGTGGATTTCACCGTAAATTCGGGCATATTGAGATCGTTGTCGATGAGGAAACTAAGGAGGTTTGTTCAGATCACTGTCGCGTGTTAGCCCCTTATTGCCGACCTGACCTTGTTTTAATCCCTGTTCGTTCCTGTGACTGGCTCAAGTCCTACCAAGGAATTCAGGATCAGTTAATGCGCCTGCATCATGGGTTGGTAAAATTCGGAGAGCAGAGCTATCATGTGAAATCATGGCATGATCACTCATAAAAGATGGAAGGAGATTGATGATTAATCAATTGATCCTATGGCTAAGTATACTAACACTGCTCTCATCTTGTAATTCCCTTTTCTATTACCCGGACCGTGTCACTTACTTAACTCCAGATAAACGGGGTTTCGCTTATGAAGAATCAAAGCTTGAAACTCCTGATGGAGAGTCTTTGAACTACTGGGTCATTGCCCCAAAAAGTGAGAAGGTCGGAACCATTTTGCATTTTCATGGCAATGCCCAAAATATTTCTACCCATTTTCTCTTTGTTGCTTGGTTTTCTTCGTTTGGCTACGAAGTTATCAGCTTCGACTATCGGGGGTACGGTCAATCGAGTGGTGTGCCCAATCGAGAAGGCCTATTTGTGGATGGTAAAGCCATGCTAGATCTCCTTGAGTCAAAGAATCTTCCTTATTTCGTGATTGCTCAGAGTCTAGGAGGAGCTGTTGCAATCCCTGCAATCGCAGCATCAGCCCCTGAGAATCTGAAAGGATTGATATTAGATAGCACTTTCGCCTCTTATCGGGGAATCGCAAGAGATAAGCTTGCTGAGCACCCTATAACTTGGGCATTGCAATGGCCTCTGTCGTTTCTAGTAAGCGATGAGCTAAGTCCAGTTGAATATGTAAAAGGCTTAAGAATACCTGTCTTACAGTTTCATAGTAAGTATGATCAAGTGGTCCCCTACAAGCAAGGAAAACAGCTTTTTGCGGCTTTTAGCAAGGATCGACAATTTGTGACATTGACCAGAAAGGGGCATACTGCAGCATTCACACCGCCTTTTGAGAAGCATCATGATGATTTGCTTGCGTGGCTTTGCCGGTATAGTGGCATCCAAGAACGGTGTATGCAGGTGGTGCAAGAAAGAAAAAGAATTGAAAAAGAATCAAAAACTAACTAGCAACGATTTTTATATTGTGGCACATCGGAATAGAACTGATCTAACTTCTCTACAAAGTGTACCCAATCCTCATAGGATTCATTTGGTTTAAGTTTGATCCCTAGAATGGATTCAAACATCTCGTTGCGTTTTGAGTCTTCACTAGCAATCCTGACCACCTCACCCTGTAGATTGAATGATTCATGGTAGGTTTGATCACTAGCTTTTAGAAAAATCGAAAGATCGTTGTGTACATCTACCGGTATCTTGTTTTTTGAGCACAATAGGAGTCCAGATTCGGAAAGGTTTAAGGTAATGCCTTTATGAAGAAATTCAGAATCCAGGATGTTCTTGAGTTTAGTGACGAGGATGATATTATATCTTGGACTGGCAACTACATTGCCTTTTTCATCGATCTCTTGTTCACTCATGCTAGTATCTCCCGCTAGTCATGTGGCCTTTGTTTACCTCTAGATTCTACCATAGCATCAGTTCACGGCCAAACTGATGCTTGCCTAGGCTTGCCATGAGCTATTTTTAAAACTAAAATTGGGTTAAAAAGATTTAAAATAAAGAGTAAAAGTGATTTGATTTATTTAGGTAGTTTTTATCTGCAGATGGGTTGTTTGATCAAAACTAAGCCTTGTGAAAAATCAGAAATAGACATGACTTGCCTGAAAATCAAGTGCAAATTTTGCTTCTTATTATATAAGGTCCGAGTTGTTTTAGGTTTTGACAAAAAGGATTTTTGAAAATATGAAAAGGGGTTTTATGAAATTTGTTAAGAAATACGCTCTTATTCTTGATTCGAAGGATGGGAGGGTTGTTAAGCTATCAGAGAAACTAAAGGACCTTAACTTTAGAATTGTTTTAGCAACTGATCCAGAGTCAGCATTGGAAATTGTTGAAAAATCCAATCAGATTTCGACAATCCTAATCAATGGTGAAATATGCAGTGGACCAGGGGTCAGTCTTATTGAAAAAATTGGACAAATCAACACCACAGTGACCACAATTTGGTTTGAACCCAAGGGGGTTAAAACCAAGTTTGATCGGGTTAAACCTCGAACGGTGATAGACTACTCAAGCTCCATATCACAGCTTAAACAAGCTATATCGAGCCGTTTACTAGCAAATATTTATCCTGAGCACCTCTTGTCAGCCTTTTCAGAATCCTGTGAGTCATTTCTTAGAAGGTCATTCAAGGTTTTTGCCACCCCTAGAGAGGCGTTTTTGCGGTCATCTAATCGTCTGTTTGCTGAAGCCACAGCTCTTCTCTACATGAATGGTGACAACGTTAAGGGGCAGATAGCAGTGACGACGACTTTGGAGTATGCTACGGAGATTTATAAGCGTGTTTCCAATGCGGAGGAATTTCCTCGCAGCAAAACTTGGGATTTGCTTGGAGAGATCGGAAACATGGTTGCTGGGAGTTTTAAAGCATGTTTTCCTGAGTCCGAGCACTGTAAAATTGGACTGCCTACGATACTTTATGGAGAGGATATTGAGATTATCACCAAATATAATCAACCTTCTTTGGTTCTAGCCTTCGATGAGGAAGCGAACACTATTTTTGTTGAGTTTATATTTGATACCTTCGACGCAGAGCAGGCATTGAAAGGCGATACGATTGAAGATATTGCAGATGAGGGAGATATCTGCTTTCTTTAATCATGCCCACTCCAAAAACCCTTTCCCTATTAAGCTAAATTCAGCTTGCTTTTGATCATCTTGGTCATGGTAGCAATTGACTCTTCAATTCCCAAATCGCTGGTATCAAACTCGATAGCATCAGGCGATTTTTTGAGTGGTGCGGTGCCTCGGTACTTATCTTGGGCATCGCGCTTTTCTATTTCAGCCATGATTTGCTGATGGCTTGGGAGTGTTTCTGAAGGAGAAGCTTTATCTTGTAGCTGGAGCAACCGGCGCTTTGCACGTTGCTCTAGGCTAGCAGTCATAAATATTTTAAGGTCGGCATTGGGAAACACGACGGTGCCAATATCACGGCCATCTAACATCGCTCCGCCTGGGGCAGACTCAGCTAAGTTTCTCAGCAGTGGCAAAAGTAAGGTTCTCAATTTAGGATTTTTTGCAATTTTGCTGGCGAAGAGGCCAACTTGCTCATCATAGAGATGTGGACTGAGATTTTCCCCTTCAAAATATAGGCTACCAGTCTTGGCATCCCATTCGAGGCCCTGATTGAAGATGGTCACAAGGTTGCCGAGTTGCTGGTCATCATCAAGGTCGAAATTCATGCGTTTTGCTATCAAACCTAAAGCACGGTAAATGGCACCAGTATTGACATAAACAAAGCCAATTTGTTTGCAAACTTCACGGCAGATGCTTGATTTTCCTGAGCCTGCAGGACCATCCACAGCGACAATTACAGCGGGCTTGGTAGTCATTGAAAGGTCCCCCTTGCGACTTTCTTTAGCAGAACTGGGTAATAACATGGATTCTCACCTAATCGAAATTTGAACGTCAAGCTAGAGCTCACATAGCTCACCAATGGACTCTCTTAATTCTTGTGCTTTACATTATGCTTTTAGCGATTGATTCTTGGCAATAGCTCTTAGGTCTGTGGGGTCTTTTGCTGTGCTAAACTCGCTTCTTCATGGGGATTCAATTCTTCTGTGATCCCTTGTGCTAGAAACTTGTCGATACGGTGGTCTCTTAATTTTTCTCCAGATAGACCAGATAACTCTGCCAAATCCGATAAAATGACTTTTCTAATGGACTGTGCAGATTCCTCAGGGGCTCGGTGTGCGGCACCTATAGGCTCTTCGATGATGCTATCAATGACTCTAAAATTTAAAGCCGCTTGTGCGGTCAAGTTTAATGAGTTTGCAGCATCAGGTGCCTTAGAGGCATCTTTCATCAGAATCGAAGCGCATCCCTCAGGAGAGATGACTGAGTAAGTCGCATACTGCATCATGTGCACTTTGTTTCCGACACCTAAGGCTAGTGCTCCTCCACTTCCACCCTCTCCGATCACAATGGATATGATAGGAACCTTCAGCCTTGACATGACCATGATGTTTTTACCAATCGCTTCAGATTGACCGCGTTCTTCAGCACCGACTCCTGGATAGGCTCCGGGAGTATCAATAAGGGTGATGATTGGAAGCTTACAGCGCTCAGCCAAAGACATTAGTCTCAGTGCTTTGCGATAGCCTTCAGGCTTGGGCATTCCAAAGTTTCTGGCGATATTATCCTTGGTGCCACGCCCTTTTTGGTGGCCAATGATCACCACGGACTGCTTTTCGATGGTTCCAATACCGCCAATTATGGCCGAGTCGTCAAAATAGTTTCGATCTCCGTGGAGTTCGATAAAATTGCTACAAATTGTGTCGATAATCTCCAAGGAGTTTGGCCGGCGGGGATGTCTAGATAACTGGGTTGTTTCATAGGGTGTTAAGTTTGCAAACATCTGGTCACGGAGGTTGCTGGCTTTAGCCTCAAGCTCGCCAATCTCAGAGTCTAGGTTGATGGCTTGGGTAACAGCCATACGCCTCAGCTCTTCAATTTGGATTTCAAGTTCGGCAATTGGTTTCTCAAAGTGAATATAATCCATGGGTAACCTCTGTTTTCGCTTCAGTTATGTCGTTAATAGATTCCTATCAAACGAGCTTGTCAGTCTACCTTTTGATATTATTGGGGAAATAGGAAATTGGCCTATATTGCTCATCAGTTAATGCTTTGGTTTTTATCACACTGCATGGCGTAAATCCATTATGAAATGCTTATGCA
This sequence comes from Oligoflexales bacterium, assembly GCA_013215275.1. Lineage (GTDB taxonomy): Bacteria > Bdellovibrionota_B > Oligoflexia > Oligoflexales > Bog-1112 > JABSRF01. Next base: position 19,062 of record JABSRF010000030.1, read on the forward strand.
TGGTGCCGAGTGATAGCACTTGTTATTCAATGCTTTTAATTTTATCAGGACTTGATCATTGGAAATTCATGCTTAACTTTGTCAGGGTAGAGTGGATCATAAACGCTACAAGAAAGAATTGATGAAATAGTAGATAAGGATACGACTGATGCCGCTATATGAATTTGAGTGTAAAAACTGCGGGGCAATTCTAGAGAAATTGATGAAGGTTTCCGATCCCAACCCCGAAGTTTGTGATAAATGCCAAGGAGGCCCCCTTGTCAAACTTATGAGCAGAACAAACTTCGTTCTAAAAGGCCAGGGTTGGTATGAAACCGATTTTAAACACGGAAATAAACCTAAGCCTCAGCCCTCTGAGTCCAGCGAAGGGGCTGCTAGCGCCTCGACGAAAAAAGACTCTAGCGAAGGTAGCAGCAGCGCCAAAGAGTCTAAAACAGAATCAAAACCCACCACCGCAAGCAAACCAAAGGCTAAAGAAGGCTAAGAGCATCGTAGAATCCTTCTGCGAGACATATGCTATACTTTTAAGTAACCTAAACGTAAGGTCAATATCCCTTGATATAGGTTGCTCACAAAATGCCAGAAAAAATGATGAAGCCTGCAGCTGAGGTGGTCTTAATCGGTAACGGTCACTGCCATCTTGAGGTCATCCGAGACTAGGTAACTCCAAATAAATGTCCTACCCATTGATGGTTAATTTTAGTACAGTTCTGGCCTGTGATTGCGCACTCTA